>CAZWOV010000210.1:0-5585 GCA_964635645.1 uncultured Planctomycetaceae bacterium
TGCGTTTGAATTTCTTCCATTATTCATTTTCGTTATTTGGGAAAATTCTTTCTTTCAGTTTTTACGCGGAAGAAATTCCACCAGGCGATGCGCGCCGGCGGCGTTTGTTCCCGTCGTAACGAAAGGTTTGCTGTTGACGACGTCGAGCGCGTCGATATGGATGTGTCCGCAGAAGGAGCCGATGAGGTTCGGCGCTTCGCAGACGGTTCGGTAAAATTCAAACGTAACGTCCGTGTGTCCTCCGTCGCGCCACGGCTCGCGGCGTTCAATTTTCCAGTTTTTGTCCGTCGCTTTTCCCCAGTCCGGATGGCCGCACCCAAAATCGACGTTTCGACCCGGCGCGTAAGGCGGAATATGCATCCAGAGAACGGTTGGTTCGCCGTACGCAAGCTGCGTTTTCAGGAAATCCAGCTGTTTCGGCAGGATTTCGTAAATTGAGTCGTCCACGAAAAGATGACGAACTCCATTTATCGTTGCGGAGTGATTCAGAAAATCGGCTTTTTCCGGGTAAAGCCGTTTAAGGCGTTTGGGAATCCATTCCGCGCGTTGCTCCGCGTCCGTTCCCGGCCATCCCTCGTAATGCCAGTCGTGATTTCCGGCAATGTAGCGCCATGGGATTCCCGCTTCGTCCAGCGTTTTGAGTTTATCCAGAAGCCAGTCTGTTCCCGCTTCGGACGGAAAGCTCAAAATGTCTCCCGTGAGGGCGACCGCGTCTACCTTTTCGCGTTTTGCAAAATCAAGCGATTCTTCGAAAGCCGCCGTTGGAGTCGTTGGGGTTCCCGTTCGGCAGTGTTTCTGGCTATGGTATCCTTTCGCCATTCGTTCGCTGTACTGTTCGAACGGTTTGCCGCGCTCGTCGTCCAGAAACAGATGCGTATCGGAAATATGAAGGATTTTTGAGGGCGTTTCCAGATTGGGAATGAAAAAGCGGACGTTATTTCCCGTCAGTGAAAAGGTAATTTGCGACGCGGGAAAGAGGTTTGTCTGTTGGCGAGCCGCGGCGTCGGCGCAAGCGTATCCCGCGGGAATTGATGAAAAAGCATATGCTGAAGCGCCTAAAAACAAACGGCGGGAGATCGGATGGTTCATGTTTTTCCTCCTGTTCAGATTGGGAAAGCGTCAAAGTTATTCCGGGAACGGCGGCGTTTATTTTTATCCGGCTTTGCAGATTGGTTTTGAAAAGACGGATAGACTCCGCCCCGATTTTTTTATTATGAATGATTTTGGCGAGCCTGCCAAGGCCCGGTTTGGCGTTTTTGATGATTTTTTTCAAAATTTTTGAAGTTTGGCGGGAACTAACGCTTTGAGTCTGCTTTTTTATCGAGTTTTTTTGTTTCAGAAGGAAATGTGGAGATGAACGGATTGCGAGCGTATCGTTCATTGCGTCTGAAACTTTTGGTTTTGATCGTCATTTTGGCGGTGCGCGTATTTCAGAACGACGCGATTCCGGCGGAAACCCGTCTGACCGTCCTGCATTCGAACGATCATCATGGTCAGTTGCTTCCGAAAGGAGAACTCGGCGGCATGGCCCGGTTCGCGACGCTTGTTAACCGAATACGGAAAGAGGCGAAGGCGGAGGGATCTCAAACGCTTTTGCTTGACGCCGGCGACATAAACGCCGGTACGCCGGAATCGGATATCTTTCAGGCGCGACCGGATTTTCTGGTCATGAACTATCTCAAATATGATTTTGCGACTTTTGGAAATCATGAGTTTGATCCGCCTTTTGAGAAACTTCTGAACCAGATTCGTTTAGCGCAATTTCCTTTTGGAGCGGCGAATGTTTTTGGGGCGGACGGTCAAACGCTTGGCGCGCCTTTCCGTATTTTTGATTTTCCAGGTTGCCGGATCGCGGTTTTCGGAATTTCTTTGGCCAATTATTCAATTCTGCCGAAACCCAATGGAAAATTTATTATTCGGGACGAGGTTCTGACCGCTCGGCAGACGGCGCGTTTTTTGCGCGAAGAAGAAAAGGCGGATCTGATTATCGCCGTCGTGCATCTGGGATTTATTCCGAATTCAGGCGCCAAGGTAACGTCCGAGCAGTTTGCCGAAGCCGTGCTGGGGATTGATTTGATCGTGGACGGGCATTCTCACACGAAAATGGATCAACCGCGCTGGGTTAATGGAACGCCAATTGTTACTGCATGCGAGAGGAGCTGTTTTCTGGGAGAAGCCCGAATCGTTTGGAACGAGGGGAAGGTTACTGATTTTTCATGGAAATGCCATACGGTTGATCAGAGTATTCCGGAAGATCCTCGGGTAATTGAAATTTTGAAACCCTTTGTCGAGGAAACCGCTCAAAAAATGAATCGGGCCGTCATGAAAACAACGGCCGCTTTGCCCGGAGGATCGACGATCAGCCGAAAACGCCCGACTGCTCTTGGCCAACTTATTGCCGACGGAATGGTTCAGAGCCTGAAAAAAAATGGTTTTCCATGCGATTTTGCTTTTATTAACGGTGGGAATATCCGATCGGGAATCCCGGAAGGAAACGTTACGCTTGGAAACTGGTTTTCGGTTCTTCCCTTCAAAAATGAAATTTGTCTGCTTGAACTTGATGGCAAAACCGTTCGCGAGGTTTTTGATTTTGTCGCTTCTCTCCCGGACGGCGCCGCGGCCTACCCGCAGCTTTCAAAAGAAATTCAATGCGTTTTGGAACAGTTGGAGGACGGAAAGAAAAGCGTTAAAGAAATCCGTATTAACGGAACGCCGATAGAATCGGAACGTCGGTATTTTTTGGCTGTTACTGATTTTGTCGCGGCTGGCGGAGACAACTACGACGCGTTGCTCAAGCGGTTTTCATTCCAGAAAACGGGAGCGTTTCTGTTGGATTCGATCGTTGAATATGTTCAGACGCTTCCTCAGCCCATCGCGCCGGAGTTTGAAGAAAGACTGATTCTTAGAGAAAAAGAATAAACGCGCCTTAAAATCCCCCGGAAAAAATTTTTCCCGAGGGATTTTTTCCGGGCTAATGAGGTAAGGTTATTTTCGACGAATTCTTATGAAATCGTTTTCTATTGCGATAACCGCGCCGTCAATTGACGCGTGAATCGCGGCGCCAAGCTGAAGCTTGCCGTCCTTTTCTGCCGGAACGCCGATTAAGTCGCCGATTTGAACCGTTTCGCCTGTCTTAACGACGGGGACGCAAGGCGGACCAATATGCTGTCGGAGCGATATTTGCACTTCTGAAACGGTCGATAGACGATTAGAAATCTGAACGTCCCAATCGGCATGGACGTCGTATTCCGTCAAACCAAGACGGCGAATCAGACGTGGAATAGGAGTCGCGCGGTTTTTCATCTGCTGGTCCGCGCGATTCCTGCGAAAGATCGGTTCCGCGATTCGTTTGCCCGATTCCTGCCATTTCCGACGATTGTTCTGCATGATTCTTCGCGGGTCAAGACCTTCCGGACACGAACATCGCGAGCACAGATTGCATGAACTGCAAAACTGCGTTCCGTAAACGAGCGCGTCCGAGCCGAAAAGAAGACTGCGCATGGCCTTGTGCGGCTCGACCGGATGTCCAAGCAGATTCCGGGGGCAGAGTTCCGTACAGTGCGAACACTGATCGCACGCGGATTTCGCGATACGCGCGACGCTTATCCATGGCCTGCGCATATTTTGAATCAGAGGATGTTCCTTCGGCAGAAGAATAATTCCGCCCGTTGTTTTAGTTACGCGGGCATTTACCGGGTCGTCTTCGATGTATCCCATCATGGGCCCGCCGACAATGCATACCGGGTCGTCGATAACGCTTCCGCCGACCGCCTCGATGCATTCCGCCAGCGTTACTCCTAGCGGCGCGCGAATCGTCGCGGGTTTCGCAACCGTTCCCGTTACCGTAAGAAATTTGTCCGTTACGGGAATATTCCGGTCGGCATTCGCTACGTTTAACGCCGTTTCGACATTCAAAACGACCGCTCCGACCTGGAGAGGAATTCCACCCGGCGGAATAACGCGGCCGAGCGTCTGGTAAACCAGGATAAACTCATCGCCCGCCGGATAAATATCGTCCAAAGGACAAATTTCCATATTCGACGGAAGATATTTCGTAAGAAAATCAATCAGTTCGCCATATTTTCGTTTTAGCCCGACGACGACCCGTTCCGCGCCGACTTTTTCGCGCGCCAGTTCCAGACCGGAAACGAGTTGCTCCGGAAAATAACGGATGATCTCTTTGTCTTTATGCAAAAGAGGCTCGCATTCCGCCGCATTGCATACCAGAACGTCCGCTCCGGCGCCCAGCTTTACGTGCGTTGGAAATCCTGCGCCGCCTGCTCCGACGACTCCTGCTTTCAATAACTGGTCCTGCGTCAACATGGATCTTTACCTGCTGAAATGGGGAAATGAAAAATACAGCCGAACCGGACGCGCGGCGGCGAATCGGCAGACGGCGCGGTAGCGAATCAGAAGAGCCAGTCGTCGACGTTTTCCGTTTTTTCCTGAATCTCTTCCGTGGAGACGGCTTCCGTTTCCTGAAAGTCGGCTCGGCGTTCCTGTTGGGGGTTCCCTTCGACATAAATGGCTTTGAACGGTCGGGCCGGACAAATCGACTCGCATCCGCCGCAGCCGATACAGATCGTCTGGTCGATGTGGGGAATCGTCAACCCTTTTTCCGGATCGCCGTAGGGAACCATGGAAACCGCTTTGGTGGGGCAATGTTCGTCGCATGCGCCGCAGAATGTTCCATCGACGAAAACGACGCAGTTTTCTTTTACGAAAACCACTTTTCCCATCTGCGCGTACGTTTTTTCCACGCGCATTTTTTCCGCGCGTTCCGGAACCGTTTCGGGAATCTCGTCGCCGCGTTTGCGCGCCATGTTCAGAATATTGATGGCGCCGTTCGGACAAACCTCGGAACAGACGGTGCATTCGTAATTGCAAAAACTGGAGCTGAAATCCATGACCGGCGCAAACATACCGCGCGCGCCGTATTCGAGGAACGACGGCTTCAAAACATGCTGGGGACATTTGGCTACGCACAGATGACACGCCGTACAGAGACGAAGGAAACGGTCGTAGTTGCCCGCGCCCGGCGGGGCGACGGGATTTTGACGTTTCCAGGCGTTCTGTCCGCTGCGGTAAATCTTATCCGGTTCCGGTTTCACCATGACTGTTTTGCTGACGATCGCCGCGGCTCCGCCGACGACCGGCGCGCTTGCCGCCATTGCGCCAGCCGTAATCAGGAAATCGCGTCGGGCTTCCGCTTTCGCCGCCGACTCTTTTTCCGCTTTTTTTTGAGCGATTTTTTCCCGCTGTTCTTCCGTTAATTGAACGGCGGGTTTGGAGGAGTCTTCTTCGATTTGAAGAAGCGGTCGAGGAGCGAAGGGATTGGCGACGGAGTAGGATAGCGCGTTGAAACTGCATGAGCCAAGGCAGTTGAAACATGCGACGCATCTTGAATTATCGACTTTTTTCCCGCGAAAATCCATACACTGCGATTTGCATTTTTTAGCGCACATGCCGCAACTTTTGCATTTGTCGGAAGCTATGCGGATTTTAACGATCGAAAAGCGGGAGACGAATCCAAGCAGAGTTCCGACGGGACAGATCGTGTTGCACCAGGTTCGACCGCCGCGCTG
>CAZWOV010000211.1:0-5584 GCA_964635645.1 uncultured Planctomycetaceae bacterium
ACCGAAGTCTGCGCGGCAAACGGAGTGGACCGGGGCGCGGAATTGGAAACGGACGTTCCCCATTCCGATGAAACGGCGTATCCTCCGGACAAAGAATACGGCGTAACCCCATTCGGCCACGGAATTTCCTGCGACGTTCCGGAGTCCTTCTTCAAATATCCGCGAAGCCCCAAAAGCTCGGGATGCCGCGCCAACTTTTCCGTCATGACTTTCGCGTTAAAAATAATCGGTTCCAGCTGACGAGGCAGTTCGTTCACCCGCTCCATCGTTGAACGCAATTTATCGTACATTTCGCGGTCCGTCATCAGAAGCCCAAGCGTCGAATCGCGCCGATTGAGGGTTTCCGTAAAAGCGTCCATATTCTGAAGAATATTCGTAATATTGGAAAGCCATTTTCTGGTTAATTCGTCGTCTGCAAGCGGTTGAGTGATTTTCTCTACGTTGCTTAAAGTAGAATTCAGCGTCGCCATCATCTTATCGACGCCTCCCAGCGACCCCTCAAGACGGTCCGACGTTTTCTGAATTGCGGAATTAGAGAGCTGAATCGTTCCCTGAAGTTCGCCAAGCGTCGCTTTCGCCTGGTCCAGCGTATCGGGCAGCTTTTCCGACGCTTCACGCAAATTGGCCACCGAATTCTGAATATTTGAGCAAAACTCATCGTCAAGAATTACGGAAAAGCTCTGCACTATCCGGGCGGAATTTCCCGTGATACTCCGCGCGTTCTTCATGATATCCTTGACATTTTCACGATTTTCATTAAGCATGGCGTTCGTCGTAACGGCAACGTCCGTCAATTGCGCCGACGCCGCCGTTACGTCGTCGATCGCCGTCGTTAATTTTTCCTGCATTCGGGCTACCAGAACGGATGGGTCCAGCGAAGTATGTCCCTGAATCAATTCTCCAGGTTTGATTTCGGTATGCTCGAACTTTCCGTTCTCATTCGGCCGAGTCACCATCCGAAGAGAAGCGTCTCCCAAAAGCGTCGAAACCAAACGGCATTCCTGATCGTGGTAAAGTTTATGCTGATCGTAAATATTCGCGGTAATGACGACTCCTTTATCCTCCGTCAAAACTACCGACGCAACGCGCCCAATCAAAATTCCGCTTTGGTAAATCGGCGTATTCTGAACAACGTTCGGAGCGTCCAGCATCTGAATTTGAATCTGGTAGCAGGAAACCGAAAATTTTTCCCGGGAACCAAGAAACGTCAAGAAAATGAAAATGATCACGACGCTCAGCACAACGGCCGCGCCTAATCTTAATTTCATGGTTCGCTCGTTCATGGTTTATTTTCCTCCGATATTTTCAGAAACCGTTTGTTCTTACCTCTATGATTTCCGGTTTTCTGTTTACTGAAATTCTTTTAAGCCCGCCGCCGCTAACGCCGTATCCGCCCGGCATTCACTCCAACGCGCGTTCGTTGAGCCGGGAAGAACCGTCCCCAAACACAAAATCATGAATTCTGCGATCCGCGCTTTTTTCAATGTCCAGGGCGGGGCCGTCAAACAAGATCTGCGATTCCCCTTTTTTCAACCGCGCCGTTGGATAAAGCATGAGAACCCGATCCGCCGCATTCCTGACCGTCGTCATGTCGTGAGTTACGATTACGCTCGTAATCGCATAATTTTTCGCCATTCTCGCCATAAGACGATTAATGACGTCCGTCATGATTGGATCCAGACCGGTCGTCGGCTCGTCGTAAAGTACGATCTTCGGCTGAAGAACCAGCGCCCGGGCAATTCCAACGCGCTTACGCATACCGCCTGAAAGTTCTGCCGGACGTTTCGAAAGAACATTCGACGAAAGCCCAACCTCATCCAGTAACCGCATTACCGTAGCCGTCATCTCGCGACGGCTGCGCTTCGTGTGCTGAAGCAATGGAAAAAGAAGGTTTTCCTCAATTGTCATACTGTCGAAAAGCGCCGCCATCTGAAAAACGAATCCATAATTTACTCGAATTTGAGCGAGTTCCGCTTCATCCAGCGTCCCAAGGTCCGTTCCTTCAAATAAAACCCGTCCCCGAGTCGGCCGAATCAGACCAATAAGATTTTTCAAAAGTACCGTTTTCCCACAGCCGCTTTCGCCAATAATCGCCAGACGTTCGCCGGGAGAAATCTCAAACGAGATATTCCGCAATACGTTCTGCGTATTGAAGGTAACCGTCAAATTTTCCACTTTAACTAAGGGATCCATACTTTTTCACCGTCGTTTTTCAACGTTCTCATTTCGCCGTCGTTTTTCAGCGCCGTTTTTCGCCGTTTTCTTTTCGCCTGGACGTTTCCCGGACCGACTGCGTTTATTTTCCTGAACGTCAGGCCGTCCGCGGATCTCTTCTTGCGCGGCAAACGCTTTTTGTCCCCAATTTCCCGCTGCGACGTTTCTTTCCTAAAGCTGCCGGGGCATTTTCGTAAATAAAACGCCGTCGAGAGCTTCGAATACCGTGCCAAGAGCCAGATCTAACAAAAGGATAAAAACGAACGAAAACACAAAGGCTTCGGTTGACGCCCGCCCCACGCCCTGAGCGCCGGGTCGGCTGTTGAAACCGCGATGACACCCGATCAAACCGATCGTCGCGCCAAAGAAGAAACTCTTGAAAATCCCAATAAAAATATCCGGCTCGCCTACGATTTTGTTCGAATTCGTCAAATAAAAATGCCAGTCTATTCCGTAAACCCAGACGGAAAAGTAGGCGCCGCCTACGATACCCATAAAATCCGCAAATATCGTCAATACCGGAATAAGCAATACGCAGGCCAAAAATCTCGGCGTCACGAGATAATGAATCGGATTCACTCCCATACTGCCCAGCGCGTCAATCTGCTCCGTAACGCGCATTGTCCCAAGCTCCGCCGCCATACTGCTTCCAATTCGACCCGCGAGCATTGTCGCCGCAAGAACAGGCCCCAGCTCGCGGACAAGAGAAAGATTAATCAGCGCCCCCATTCGGGTCTCAAGATAGAAACCTTTCAACTGATTGTAGCTCTGAACGGCCAGAACCATACCAATAAACGTTCCCGTCAGAGCAATTACGGGAAGACTCATGATTCCGATTTCATACATGCAGGGGAGAAGCGTTCCCCGTCGCGGCAATCGAAGCAGCCAGAAAAAAACCCGCGCCGCAAACATTGCGAAATCGCCAATCGTAAACAGCCAGTTCGACACCGTCTCGCCAATCCGAATCAGGTAGCGCACAAACCAATTATCCTCGTCCTGAATGAGGTTAATTCCGTCTTTCTCTTCAAGGTCCCGCGTTTCAGACAAATCGGAAAGGTCTTCCTGGACGGAATTCCGTTCGTTTCCTTCATCGGTCAGAATCTTTGACGACGGAATTTCCGACTCGCCCGTTAAACGCGACGTTTCAATCGCAGAAACCGCGTCGGGCAAAACGGAAACGCTTTCCGGTTCCAACGCGCCGACGGACTCCCGCGCGACATGAACGCTTTCCGGCTCCGACGCGTCGGCGGACTTCGGCGCAACGGAAACGTTTTCGGAAACCAACTTCCGTTCCGTTTCAAGTCGTTTTCTGTCAGCCTTGCAGAGCGGCTGACGATCGGAATTCAAACCGACGACTTTCGGATTCTGGGGGATAAGCTGATCGCCCGCAGTCAGGTTTACGTCCGTTGAGCGAACCTTAACGTTTGTCCCTTTACTATTTAGCCGTCCCGGAAATAAAATCTGGATTTCGCCTTTTCCCGGCGGCAAATTGACGCTTTCCTGAGAGTCCCCGGCAGTCGGCGCGCCGTTGCCGTACGGAACCACAAAATGCTTTGTCGCCATTTCGCCGCCTTGAGGCAATGAAACGCGAATCTTACCAACAGGCCGAAGCGTTTCCTTTTGAGAAAGAGCTTTTCTTTCGTCAGACGCAGACGCGCGTTCCTCCGTGGCCGGTTCCGATACCGACCGTTTCTCTTCTTCCCCCGAAAAAGGAAGTTTTTGTTCGGATGAATCGTTTGTCATACTACGCCTCTGGTTCAAGATTCAGGTATGGAATTCCCCCAAAAAGAAAACTCCACTCTCTGTATCGGTTATTTCAATTCGACAACTTGAGTAAAATATACCGATTAAGCCGGTTTTACCTGTTTTTTAGAAGCGGAGAAACACAAAGAAGCCTAAAAGTAAAGAAAAATAAAAAAAGAATGATCGTCTCGTCAAAAATCTCCCGTCGATCGCCAAACCGCCGACGGGAGAACAGAGAATGCATTCATCTTCTTACGCCCGGAGATTCCCCGCGTACGCGATAATTCAACGCTCTCGCCGCGTCAAACTTTTTCAATACGCAGGAACCTTTTTCTGCTAACCGTCAGTTTTCGGGACGAAGGAGCGGGAAGAGAATAATGTCGCGAATACTTTGAGTGTTCGTCAGCAGCATGACCAACCGATCGATTCCCATTCCCAGACCGCCGGCAGGAGGCATGGCGTAACGCAGCGCACGAATGAAATCATGATCCATCTTCGCCATGGAATCTTCATCTTTCTGCCCCTCCAGCTGTTTCGTGAAAAGCCGTTCCTGAAGATCGGGGTCGTTCAGCTCCGTGTACGCGTTCGCCAATTCCATTCCCTTGACAAAAAGCTCAAAGCGCTCGGCAATGGAAGAATCGCCCGTTTTGCGTTTCGTTAACGGACAAATACTTGCCGGATAATCGTAAACGAAAGTCGGATTCTCAAGTTTATCCTCAACGGTTTCCTCAAAAACGTCGTTAAGCAGGACGTCCGGATGCTTGGATTCAACGTCTTCAATACCCAATTCAATCGCTTTGGCCTTAACCGCTTCCGGATCGTGAGAATCGATACCGGCGTATTCGTCGACCAGATCGTAGTATTTCCGGCGCGCAAAAGGAGGCGTAAAATCAATCGAGCCGTCTTCCCACGGCAAAATTACCTTTTCCCCTTCCTTAACCTCGCGCCCCGTCGCTTTAATGGCGTTAATAATAATTGCTTCCGTCAAATCCATCATGGAATAGTAATCGCCAAACGCCTGGTACGATTCCATCAAGGTAAATTCCGGATTATGTTTCTGATCGATTCCCTCGTTTCGATAAACGCGGCCAATTTCATAAACCCGTTCCATACCGCCGACAAGGAGGCGCTTCAGATGAAGTTCGAGCGCAATCCGCATATAGAGCGTCAAATCCAGCGCGTTATGGTGCGTCGTGAAGGGACGCGCGGCGGCTCCCCCGGCCACAGCGTGAAGGGTGGGGCCTTCGATTTCATAAAAACCGCGATCGTCGAGAGTCTGACGAACCGATTTGATGATCTTCGTACGATTCACAAAACGTTCAAGCGCTCCGTCCGTATGAATCAGATCGACGTAACGCATTCTCTGACGCATTTCCACATCGTTCAATCCGCTGTGCTTGTCCGGCGGCGTATTGATCGATTTGGACATGAAATCAAGATTCGACGCGAAAATCGTCAATTCGCCCGTCTTCGTATGCGCCAGTTCTCCTTCGACCATGACGATATCGCCAAGGTCGAAACACTGCGCTAATTCAAAATTCCGGTCGCCGACCTGATTTTTACCAATCATGACCTGAATTTTTCCGGTTCGATCCTTAATGTTAAGCCAAATGACTTTTCCCGAAGG
>CAZWOV010000212.1:0-5520 GCA_964635645.1 uncultured Planctomycetaceae bacterium
AAGAAATGTCCATCCGCTTTCCATAAAATACGCGGCTTCCGGTTATTTCCAGCGGGTTTTCCGAGTCCAGGTTTCTCGTTACGTAAATTGGGCGTCCATCCTGATTTTCAAGCGAAACAAAAGGTTCGTCGAAAAGCGTTTTACGCGTAAACATTCCGTAAAGAAAACCGGAAACGACCAGCCCTAGACGCGGAAACTCCGGCGACGCGGCAAACGCGGCAAGTTTCCGAACGGTCTGTTCTGAAACTTCCGGCGAAAGAAAAAGTGTCTCCGCCGTTGGGAAAACCGAAGTCAACATACGAATCGAGTACGGATTGGCCGCATGAAACATCCAATCCAGAGCAAACGGCCTGGAAATTTCAGTAAAATGAACCGCGTCAAAAATCGAACCGGCCAGCGGCGCGTATGGAAAATCGCTTTCCGGACGGATTGCGGTCCCAAAATGAACCGGCGGCTGAAGCTGATAGATTTTCCCGATTCCCGCCTCCCGACATACTTCCGCTTGGGCGAGCGTCGTTACCGCCGCGGAAACAAGCGGCTTGAAAGCCTCTGAAAAGACGTCTTCACGCGAAGCGTTTTCAGAAACGCAACCCGCGGAGCAACCGTCCGTATCCGAAGAACGAACCTGTCGGCGAAAAGACGATTTTTCAATAACCGTCGGACGCGCGCGTTCGTCCAACGGTCCGCGCAAGAGGGAAGAAATTTTAACCGGCGGACGGCACAATCCAGAAAGAACCGCCTTTTCCAAAGCGGCGGAGGCCTCCTGACGCGCCTGATTCAAAAGCGAACGCGGAATGAAAACATTCGGCGAAAAGCGAACCTCCGACCGTTTTTCGTCAAGTTGAAAAGGCGTTTCTCCAAAACGATTTAAAGCTTCCAGAACAGCGGAACGATCCATCGTAAATTTCTGGGAAATTTCAAGCGGTTTCTCGGAAACAAATCGCGAGAAGAAACTCCGTCCGAGAAATTCGCCGGTCAACTCCAGCTCGAGAGGAACTCCCGGAAAAGCGGACAGCCGCGCCTTAATCGGAGTTCTGCGCCGCGCTGATTTCATTTCAGAGGTAAGAGTCCGAGCCAGTTCAATGTCAAACGTCCTGAAAAGAAACGCGGCTTTGGGAGGCACGGGAACGCCCAGTTCCACGACTTCTCCGCGCGGAGCCGACGCAACCGTCTCGCCATTCTTCTCAAGAATAATCCGATTCACGTTCAAACCGTCAATTTTCTGAAGATTCCGGTCGAGAAAGACTACCCCGTCGCCGCAGCAAAGAGCTTTGGAAAGATAAATTTTCTTTTTCCGAACCGTTCCAACCTGAACTCCCCATGAAGCGGAAAATCGAGGGTTTATGAAATCCGGATCGTTCGCGTAGAGATAGCCTTTTGAATATCCGCGATTAAAAATTTTCTCAATCTCGGGACGAGGACGGAGGACGGGATCCGTTTCATCCGCAATATTCAGGGCCTTTTCAAGATTCTCCGGAGACGCGCCGCCAAGAACGTCGAGAAGTTCCCGATAATATCGAACCGCTTTGAAGACGTACTCGGGCGATTTCATCCTTCCCTCAAGCTTAATAACGTCCACCCCCATATCAAAAAGTCTGGCAATCTCCGGAAACTCCTGCCACTGGTCGCATGAAGAAAAGAAAAAGCCCTCGCGCAGCTCTTTGACGCTCTCGCTCCACTCTTTGACGCTTTCACGCAGTTCTTCGCCCCCATCGCTCCGCTCTTTGCCGTTCCGGGCAAGACGGCGGTATTTCTGTCGGCACGGCTGCGTGCACATACCGCGGTTTCCGCTCCGTCCTCCAATGAAACTGGAAAGAAAACATTTCCCGGAACACGCGATACAGAGCGCCCCGGACGCAAAGACTTCCAGCTCGACGGAAACCGCCTCCCGAATTTCCCGAATTTCCTGAAAGGAGAGTTCCCGAGCCAGAACCAGACGCGAGAATCCCTGCTCCTGGGCCCACCGCGCCTCTTTAGGCGAAGCGATCGAAAGCTGAGTCGAAGCGTGAATCGGCCAGTCTGGAAAATGCGTACGCAGAAAGTCGGCGAACCCAAAGTCCTGAACAATGACGGCGTCCGTACCGACCGCGTAAAGTTTCTCCAACGGCTCGCGAAGCGCGTAAAATTCCTCCTGAGACATGATCGTGTTGAGAGTAACGTTAACAGCAGTCCCGAAACGATGAGCTTCCGTAACGGCCTGGCAGTATTCCTCAATGGAAAAGTTTTTAGCGAATCGCCTGGCGCCGAAGCCTGAAATACCCATAAAGACTTCGTCTGCGCCGGCGCGAACGGCGGCTCTCATGCATTCCAGACTTCCGGAGGGGGCCATGATCTTCATCTCATTTTCCTTTTCCGAAACGTTTGCGGGACGCTTTGCCATTTTCCTTCAAATTCTGTTTTTCAGTACTCGCGGCACAGACGGACCCCGCGTCCATGCCAAGTTCTTTCTGATAGTTCGCAAAAGAATCGACGTCGAAATACTGATTAAACTTGAATCGAACGACGTTCTTTCCCGACAACTGCGAATAAGAATTATTCGCCAACGTCAGCGAATCCCGCCAGTCGTTGTCCATACGAAGGCAGACTTCGGTCGAATTAGCAAAAACATTATCGCGAATCGCAAAATTTGAAGTTTCGGCCTGATTCTGGTAAAACATCAGATGAGCGCCGTTAGGATCCGGTCTCTGACCGTGCGCCCATCCGAATCCGGCGTCGCGGCAAACATTCTTCTCAAAAAGAATGTCTCTCGTTTCTCCCGTACTGTTCCAGTACTCGAAAGAGTATTCGCTGTTCCAGATCTCGTTTTCCCGATAAATAATTCCGATTTCGTTCGAATGATTCTTCTCCGACCCGCGTCCCTGGTTCGTGAGAGCGGCGTCGTAGATTTCCCAAATTCGATTTTTCTCGACAAGACAGTCTTTTGCCGACCCCCAAAATTCAATTCCATTTCCAAAACGTACCGGGACGCCGTTTTCACGCGTAAACTGATGCGCACCGCCGATGTAGAAGAGGTCGCAGTTTCTGATGGTGATTCCAGAACAACTTCCGCCGCCGAAACCGTGGGATGCGGAGTATGCAAACGCCATACCGTCGAAAACAACGTCGTGCTTTCCGCCGTGATTTACGCAGTGTCCCTTCATGGCCAATTCAATACTTTTGCAGGTTTTCGCAGGATTTTCAGGCCAATAGAGGAAAACGCGGCGCGTCTGCGCGTCATAGAAATAATCGCCGGGAGCTTTCACATCGTCAAGGGTCCATTTTTTTATTCCGCAACGATGAAACGTTTTGAAATTCCCATGATCGAAAACGATATTTCCGACGTCGGTCAGAAGCGTCAAAGCATCGTCTATTTTCACCTCGGCAATTCCAAGCGGTTTAATCTGAAGCTCGCAATCGGACGGCATTTGCCCCAGATTCAGGTGCCAGGAAAAACGTTCCCCTTTCGCGTCGGTTTTGCGCATAACCGTCTCGAATTCCCGCCACTCGTTCGTAAGAGAAACCTCGTTGGATATGTTCGCCGTCTTCATCTGATACGGAAAACCACTCTGAAGAATATGGAACGGCGAAAGCTCGAAAGGAACGCTCGCGCGAGCGGAAAATTTGAAAACAAAAGTTTCCGGAAGTTCTTCCTGTTTCACGTTGGGGCCCCAAAGCTGGATATGATTCGGCGCGGAACCGGATTTTTCAGTAGAAATTGTCAGAATGGGGCCGGAATTTTGCCGAACGTCAACTTTAAGCGTCGATTTCGTTCCCCCTTCATGATGGAATCCCCAGACGAAAAGATCGCATTTAACTTTCTGGCCGTAAGTCCTGGTCAACGGACGAGTCGCCCAGATATTCGGAGAAACTTCCAGCCAGTCGTTTTCTTCCGAGGCGGAAACGGAACCAAGAATCAGCGGTTTCTTTCCTTTGCCGTACGCGGAATACACGATGGGCTTACCCGGTTCGCCCGAAGAGGGATGAAGAACCGCGTTGCCGACAAGGGCGGACGCCGGAACGCGCCAGACTCCTCCGCGTTGAAAAAGAATGCGGTCCCCAGGCTCAAAGTCAGTCTGATTAACTTTCCGAATAGAGGACCACGGACTCTTCTCGCTCAAACCGTCGTTCGCGCAGTCCCCTGACGGCGAAACGAAATAATCGGTCGCCTGAAAAACTGAAACGGGAATAAAAAGCGTCAGAAAAAGAAAAAAAACGCGCAATTGAAAGGGAAAATAAATCTTTTTCATATTTCTGGAAAGGTTAAGTTTTCTGGAAAGGTCAAGTGAAATTTTCATGTTTCTGGAATGGTCAAGTAAAAAAACAAATGAACGCGCGGAAAAAACGGAAAACGAATCTCCGCCCCCGCTCCAAATTATTGTTTCAACGCGCGTTTGTTCCGAATTTCCGTCTCGCGAACTCTAACTTTTTCACGCTGTTCCGGCGTAAGGACATTTTCAATCTCGCGCCGCCTCATGTCCCGCAGGTCTTTCATCTGTTTTTGGAGGTCGTCCATCTGCCGACGATACTTTTTCTGAATTTCATAGATTTGCTCACGCTGTTCAGGCGTTACGAAGTCGCGGTACCCCTGAGGAAGTATTCCTCGCATAACGATTTTCTTCGATTCTGGGGCCGGGGCGGGAGCAGACGGTTTCGATTCTGGGACCGGGGCGGGAGCAGACGGTTTCGATTCTGGGGCTGGGGCGGGAGCAGACGGTTTCGATTCTGGAGCCGGGACGGGAGACGCAGGGTTCGATTCCGGAGCCGGGGCGGGAGACGCGGGTTTTGCTTCCGAAGCCGGGGCGGGAACAACGGGTTTCGCTTCCGACGTAGCGGCAGGAGCTTGAGCGGGCGCGGCGTCCTGCGCAAATGTTAACGTTGAGAATCCCAGAAGACTACCGGCAAAAACAGGAAGCATGATGGACGTTAATTTCATTTGAACCTCCAAAATTTAAATTTCAACGTGAAATCTGTGAAGTTTTTCACGCGATAAACAAACTTTTTATCCAGTATATCAAAAAAATTCCCCTTTTCCACCCCTTCAAGTTCATTTTGAATAAGAAAAATAGAAAAATTCAAAAAAATCTCAACTTTTTTCTTCCTCAACGACTCGACAGACTCAAATCTGGACCATGATTAAACAAAAAACGAGGGAAAATAGGGAATAGAGAGGAGAAAGGAGTGTGAAGAGATAGGAAGAGATGTGAGGAGGAAGGGGGTAAGAAAAGAGAAGATTAAAGAAAATCACAGAAAAAACGCGCCCGCTGTCGAAAACGGGCGCATCGCAAAAGGATTCTCAAAATTCAGGCTTCGCGAAGCGGAACCCCGGTTGGTCGGCGCGCGGTTCGGCAAGCATTTTTTCTTTTCCAACCTGAATGGCGCGCAGCATTTTCAGATAGTCGGCGTCCCGCTCGTTCTCAAAGAGGAAACTTCCCCGCTCGCCGTCGGAATGAATCGGAATTCCCCTTCCCATAGGTTTTGGCAAATGAGCCGTCAAGGCGGGCGAGTTTTCCGGAACGCTGAGATTAATCCACGCAAAACGTC
>CAZWOV010000213.1:0-5506 GCA_964635645.1 uncultured Planctomycetaceae bacterium
CGCCGGTCGCATTCTCGCCGGTCGCGTTTTCGCCGGTCGCATTCTCGCCGGTCGCGTTTTCGCCGGTCGCATTCTCGCCGGTCGCATTCTCGCCGGTTGCGTTCTCGCCGGAAGTTACTTTCAATTCGTCAACGTTTTCAGGGGAATCCTCGTCGGCGATATTGGCGGCAACCTCTTTGTCCATCCGTCCATTCGCCGTAATCTGAGCGATTTTTTTCTCTTCTTTTCCCCCCAGGCAAAAAATCACCGTGAAAATCAAAACGAAAACAAGACATGTTCCGCCGACCGCGCTTCCGAAAATAATCTTTTGCTTTGCGGAAAGCCCCGAAAACCAATCGACGCCGCGAGCCGAACAGGCGCGTAATTTTGCGACTGCCGTCTTTATTCTCGGCGTTTTTTTCGTTTTTTCATCTAACGAATCGGCGGAATCGCTTTCCGGATTACCCGCCCAACTCCCCTTCGTCGGAAGTTTCGGCAGTGGGATTGTCGGCGCCGATTTCGCTTTATCCGTTCGCTCAACCGATCCGTCCGCCGCATTTTCCGAAGTTCTTGAACCCACGGACGCAACCTCTGCGTTTTCCTTCAAATCGGCCTTTCCAATATCTCTGCGGTCAGGAGCGGCGGATTTATTTTTCGTTTCCTCCAGGCCGGATTTTTTCTTTTTCGAAGGAGATTTCACACTTTTTACGTTCTCTCCCTTCGCTGAATCGGTTTCGGCTTTCTTAAGTTCTTCATCCGTCACGACAATCGTTTCCTCGGAATCATCCAAATCAACCGCGCTTTCCACTAAAATCAATTCGTCGTCCGATTCATCGATTACGCGCGAACGCTTCTTCACGTCCGAAACCTCGTCTTCTTCGCTTTGCCAGAGCCGCTTCGCCGATTCCGGTTTCTCCGTTTCCTTTTCGTTCTCGTCGCCGTTCTTTGGCGTTTCGGAGCGCGTCTTTGATTCTGCGGACTTCCCGTTATTTTTTGAGCTGTTTGCCCCGTCGGCCGCGTTTCCAAAGATTCCGGCTAATTCTTTGAACGGATTTCCATCCGTTTCATTCTTTCCTTCAACCGCGATACTTCCAAGATTCGAAAAATCAGGAGCGTCGGCTTCGTGCGCCGCGTCTTTTGCCTCTTTCGATTTCGAGCCGTCCGACAAACTCCCGGATTCGTCGTTTTTCCGTTCCGTTTTATTTTCAGCCGGCGCTTCCGGATTTTCTTCGCTTTCCGCCCCGCTTTTACTTCCCGATCCATCCTTCTTCTTTGAAGAAAGACCGAAAAACCCGGATTTTTTACTCGAAGCGGCTTTTGCCGATCTGGAATCGCCGGAAGTCGCCAAATTTGAAAAATCGAGAGAAATGGAAGAATTTCCCGATTCGCTTTCTTCTTTTACTCCGGAACGAAGCCATTGAGCCAGATCGTTCGCAACCTCTTCCGCCGTCTGATATCGTTCCGTAAGTTCGCGCGCCATCATCTTCAGACAAATCTCCGACAAACGCGGCGAAATCTGATCGTTTATTTCAGTCGGATTCCTGGGAGTCTCGTTCAGGCGCTTAAGAATCCTTTCCGGAATCGTGTCCCCTGGAAATGGAATTTCTCCCGTCAGCAGAAAAAACATCACGCAACCTAAAGAGTAAATATCCGACTGCGACGAAACGTTTGAACTGTCTTCCGCAACCTCCGGAGCCGTATAGTCGACCGTCCCAATCACATTTTTATTCAGTTCGTCGTCCGCATCCGCCTTTCCCTTATCCGAATTGTGGAAACGGGCCAGCCCCATATCAAGAATCTTGATTTGGTCCGCGTCGTTTAACAGCAAATTCGCCGGTTTGATATCGCAATGAATCATTCCCCGTTCATGCGCGTGCTGCAAAGCTCCCGCAGCCTGGTACATGAAGGCGGCGACGCGCTCCTGAGCAATCGGGCCGTCCTTTTCCACGACCTTTTCCAAATCGACGCCTTCGACAAATTCCATCACGATGTAGTAACGATCGCCCTCTTTATCCACGCTGAACGCATGAACGATATTCGGATGATTCAGCGACGCAATAGCGCGCGCCTCGTTCAAAAAGCGCTTCTGCGCGTCCGCGTCCGTCACCAGTTCCCGGGCAATAATTTTTAACGCGACGGAACGATTCATCGTCGTGTGCTCCGCGCGAAACACGCGCCCCATACCGCCCGCGCCGATCAATTCTATCAATTTGTACTTGCCCAAAAAAAACGACGTGTTACCCGCCAAAAGCTGCCCCGCCTGCCAACGGGTTATTTTTTTCTGATAAACGAGCTGCTTCAGAAATTCACGACCGTCTGAAATCCGCTCGCTCAGTAATCGGGCTTCCTCCAGGTCTTTAAGCTGAAGCAAACGGCTTTTTTCAATGATTTTCATCAAAGTTGGCAAATCTTTAACGGCCATAATTTCTGTTCCTCAAATAAAAAACAAGATCGGCGCCCGTCTGCCGATAAACGGCAGAAAACAGAGATGAACAGTACTGAACATTCTTCTGAAAACAAGGTCTACTATTCAAAAGACGCCGGCGCGGAATATCAACGCTTCCATTCCGTCGAAAGTAAAAAAAATCCCCATAATTCAATTTTAATCCGTTTCCTCCAAAATGTCAATAATCGCGCCATGTCTCATTCTGTTTTTTTTAAAAAAAGTTTAAATTTTCCAATTTTCATGCTATTTAAGAGAAATAAATCAATGAAACCGTTCAAATGCCGGAATCCCATTTTTTCTTGAAATTTTCTTCGCATAAACGTTCGTCCGCCCGACGTCAGACGTCCGCATGAATAATTTAACCGACTTCTCATTTCGTTTTTTATGTTTCGACCTGAAATATCGGCAAAAACCGCACAATTACCTCAATCCGGTTTTTCAAAAAAAATCTTGTCCTGAAACAAAGAAAAACCGAAAAAATAAAGATATTTCAGACTGCTTAAAAACAGGATCCAATTCTGTGAAATTTCCTGGATTGCTCAAAATCTAAAATCACCCGTAACCCGAAAACGGCAGACTGAGATCCCAACAACTGTTTACTTTAATTTAAGCAGGAGACAAAATGCTGAAATTTAATGAAAGGCTGAAAGGCCGTTCAATTGCCAGAATTCTCTGTTGCCTCATTTTTGTCGGTATCGTCGGCGAATCGAGCGATTTAACGGCTCAAAGAGCCGCCGCAAGACGTCCTTCTCGAAATCGGGCTTCGCAAAACGCTTTGCAGAACGCATATTATCCACCCAATCAGCCCTTCAAAAATCCGGCTTTATCCACTGCGCCCGACTCCGCGGAAATTACCCAATTTCTGAAAACAAATGGAAAAAATACTCCTGCCGCAGGAACCGCGGCGCCCGCGGCAAACTCCGCGGCTGAACGCATTTCCGGAAACGCTTCAACGCAAAATACTTCGGATTCCGTTCAAAACGAACCAATTTCCACCGGGAAAAAAATCTCGGCGTCCGAAAACAGAAACGCCATTCATTCCAAACAGGATTCAGAGTCTCCAAACGCCTCAAAGCTTTCTCCGGATCTGGCCCTTGCCGACTCCAGTTCTCTGGAATCCGAACGCGGGGCCTCCCGCGGCTCTGAAACGCCAAACCGTCGGGCAACAAACGCCGTCGATCCGAAAGTTCAAAATTTGGCCGAAAATCAATCTTTCGCCAACCCTTCCTCGCCTGAAACGTTTCGGCCGACCCAAAGCGCGGAAACGAGTTTTCGCAATCCCGCCCCATCCGGGAACTTAACGCATGAAAATGGGAAAATGTCGAATTTTTCGGCGCAAAATCCGCAACCGGGCAAACAGCCCAAATGCTTCTGGTTTACGAATTGGGACGAAGCAAGAGCGGCCGCCATTGAAACAGGCCGACCGCTCCTGATTCATTTCAGCTCTCAATACTGCGCTCCATGCCGTCAAATGGAAACGACGGTTTTCACGGAAGCCGCGGTTCAAATTTTGGCCGGCTCTTATTTTGCTGCGGTTAAAGTTGACGGAAGTAAAAGCGCAAAGCTCTGCAATTTTTTTAAAGTAGAGAAATTCCCGACGGATCTTATCGTCGCGCCATCGGGAGACGTTCTCGCGCGGCATACGGGATTTCAAGACGCAAATCAATACTGTTCGTTCCTGGGCCGCGCGGCGGCAAAAGCCCATCTTTCCCCAATGACGGTCCCCCTCGGCCCCGACTGGCGAATGACGGTGAAAAATTCAACGATTTCGCCTTTTAACAACACGAAGCCGATTTCCGCCGATACGAACGCCTCGGCCAAAGAGAAAAACCCAACCGTTGCCAGGACGGAAATTCCCAAATCACCCAATCCGTATTTTTCCCAAACGAAAAATCTGGAAGAAGGCATTCTGGAACCCCCCGCGGCAAACGTCGGTCTGAATGAAAATCAGAATGACGGAATGCAAACAAAATATGAAGACGAAGAAGTCCTGGATCTGCTTTCACTGCCGAAAAGAAATCATGATGAAAACGGTAACGTTTCAGATATTGCCGCGAATAACCAAAACGTTCAGGATATTTATTCTTTGGAAACTCCGGAACAGACGCAGAAACAAATTCCCGATCTTAATGAAAGTTTAATGAATGTCGAACCCGTGAACGCCCCGTCGCAGGATTGGGAGCTGGCCTCGAAAAAAACGTTGGATTCCGAAATGAATTCGCCAAACGCCTATCTCCGCGCCTCCTATTCGCCTGAATCGGCGGATCCTATTCCGACTCTCATGGACGGTTATTGCCCAGTCGCCATGGTGGAACGAAACGCCTGGATTCAAGGCGATTCCCAGATCACCTGCCTTTACGGAAACGGACGATATTGTTTTGAAAACAATGAAGCCAAAGAAAAATTCTTTCGAAATCCCGCTTTTTACGCTCTGGTCTCCGACGGCATGGACATTGTTCTTTTAACCGATCAAAACCGGAAAACTCCAGGAACGCGACGTTTGGGAATCCGTTACGCGGATCTGAACTTTGTTTTCGCCACGAAAGAAAGTCTGGAAAAATTCCGTCAAAATCCGGATTTTTATCTCAAATACGCTCGGGAACAAATCGCGAATGAAGCGAAAAAATCAGTACGCTAGTTTGCTTTCCGATTAAAAAAATCCCCGTCCGATAAAAAAATCCCCGGCAACCAACCATTGCCGGGGATTTTTATTTCAACCGCAGACTCGAAAAGCCGAATCGCGAATCTCTTCATACGGCCAATCAGCAGAAAATTTCAGTTTCCTGAGCGGTCACGCCTTCATATTTCGCAAAAATGGGAGCCATGATTTCTTCCATAAATTCATCGACCTGCTGCGGGGCGCGCCCAACGTAAAGAGTTGGATCAAGCGTCGCGTTCAAATCAACGTTTGCGAACATTTCGTCGGCGGCAAGACGCGCCATAAGATCGTTTTCACCGCCTTCCTGCTTCACGACGGCGGCGGCGGCCTGAGAATGCTGGCGAATATGCTCGTGAAGTTCCTGTCTGTCGCCGCCTGCGGCCGTCGCGGCCATCATGATGTTTTCCGTCGCCATAAACGGA
>CAZWOV010000214.1:0-5500 GCA_964635645.1 uncultured Planctomycetaceae bacterium
AGCTCCGACTCTTCTTTTGAGTTTTCGCGCGGAATCTGTCCGCAAAAGACGGCGACTCCGCAGTTCAGGAGAGACGATACGTCCAGAAAGTTCTGGTACTGGTGATTCAGGCCGGAATACGCGCGTCCGCCCGCTTTTTCGTAGAAAAGCATCGTCCGCATGACGTACGCCGGATTCCGTGAATCGGGTTGGTACGGTCGGTTGACTCGACGGATTCCCACGCTTGATTTAATGGTATGGTCTTTCAGAAAGTCGGCTTCCACCAGAAGGGCAGCCGCGGCAAAATACGGCGTAGTTTCATCGATTACGAAAGAAGCGCCCGGTTCGAGCGTTCCGATTTCATACGCCCAGTTTCCGCAGCACAGAATGGCGTTTTCAATCGGAATATTGAGCGGATTGCGAATCTCTCCCAAAACGCGGTAATTGCTCAGAATACGCAAAGAGGCGAATAGAGGCGTGGAATTTTTCGGAAGCTGAAGCCGTCGTTCAGCGCAGAAACTTTTGGTGGAACGAGCGGAAAATGGAACGTTTTCCATTTTTCCGTTTTCCATCCGATAACGATTTTTTTCAGATGAAACGACGCTGGAAACGTCTGTGATTTGGGAATCCATTCCTCCAAGATAGTTTCCGGGAAGACCGAACCATGCGAGCTGGGTTTCCGGCTCCGTATGGTTTTTCGCGTTGGATTGATTTCCCGCATCGGCGAGGATTTTCGCGTCGAATTGGTTTCCCGCATCGGCGATGGGTTTCGCGTCGGATTGGTTTTTCAAAGGATGATTTTCAACGGTTGGCGATTCCAGAGCAAGATCAAGACGCGCCGCTTTCGGCGACCAGACGTTTCCCCAGAGAGACTGCCGAAGGGACCCGCTTTTCTGAACGAGATCCGCGACCTGGATTTGATTCATTCTGGTTTCGTTGCCAGTTCCGGTAATAAATACGAGCAGAGCGCAACAGAGCGGGACGATAAGCAGAAAGGCCGTCCACGAGGCGATTTCTCCGCCGCGGGCCATCTTTTGGCAGAGAAACCAGCAACCGGGACCAATCAGGACGAGATAAAGAGTGAAAATGAAAATCAGGAGCCCGAAAGAGGGAGGACGTATTCCGGCGAAATTGTCCAGAGCGCTTCGCAGCTGTCCGGCCATATCGTCAAAACCGCGTTCCATTCCGCGGATGTTTTTTTCGCTGGAATCGCCGCTTTTTTCAGGAAATTCAAGCAGCGAGGCAATGAAATTGCCCCGACCTTCCCAGGCGGTAAGAGCCGGATGAGTGAGATCGAAGGCAACCCAGTGAATCTGACCAAGCTCCATCCCGCGGCGCAGAACCAGCGGAAGGTCAAACTGTTCTGCGCGAACTTGAATTGCCGGATGAAGGTTGACGAATTTCGCAACCTGAATACGAAATTTTTCTGAAACGCCCAAAAGAGAAACGGGAATGGGAGATTTGGCGAAAACTTCCATTCCCGCCGTTTCGCGAACGGGAATGATTTTTTCAAACGTTCCGGGCAGAAAAGCGTTCCAGTTTGGGTCGTTCGCCCATTCCGCCGCGCTTTTTCCAACGCTCAAAACCAGTTTTCCGCCGCGGCGCGTCCACGTTTCAAGTCGGCGAACGTCTTCTTTTTTCCAGGAATGAAGCGCGTTGCCGTCGAGAGAAATGAAGAGAACGTCGATCAGTTCCCAGGCCGCCGGGTTTTGGGGAAGTTCGCGAGCGGATGAAATACGGATTACCTCCGGTTTCTGCGCGGATGGACGCGGCATTTGCGCTACTCCGGCGACCACGCCCGCGTTTTCAGGACCAACGACAAGAAAAAGCCCTCTGGTTTCAGAAATAGCTCCCGGAGCGTTGCCTGAAACGTCGGAAAGAAGCGTGAATTCTTCATGGGAATTCCGTTTGGCGGACGAGGAAACGTCTGCCGATTGTTTTTCGCCGGACGAACGCCGCGTTGGAAGCGTTTTTCCGAAAATTTTCAGACGATAATTGCCGCGAGCGGTTCCGAAACGCGCGCATAATTCCGTTTCGCAGGGTAAAGAGCAGTTTACTGTTTTTTCCGTTACCGCCGTCGTTCCATCGGAATCCGGTATTTCCAAAACAATTTTTCCGGCGAATACTTCGTTCGGCACGGGTTGATTTTTCTCCGTCTCTTCGGCCGACGGGGCAATTCGAACCCGGAAAGGAACCCATCGTCCCGGTTTCCAGACTCCGGAAGGCGACGTTTCTCCCGTTTCCTCGCGAATGAATTGAAGGCCCGCGGAAACCGATACGTCCAGAGAATGTCGACCGACTGAAAGTTCAGGGGAAGCTGCGGCGCCGTTGGAAGTTGAGCTGCAATATGCGCGCGCGGTCGATGAAACGACGCAAAACAGGCAGACGAAAAGGATTCCTGCCGTTGAACGGAAGACGTTTTTGCCGGCCCTTTTTCGGGTAAAATCTGTACGTATTTTTTCAGAAGAAACAAACGGCCGTTTTCCTGAATTTCGGTTTTCCCTGCGCTGAAAAAGCATTTTTGTTCCCTTTGCGGCCAAGGATTGGATAATTGATTTTCTCAAAACAATTTCAAAAGAGCGTTGATTGGATTAAGGTTTTTCCGAATCGGGACAAACGCAAACATATTGTCCGCAACCGGGGCATCCGTCGCCGTATTTCGCGCGAACCGCCTCTGTTAAATCGATTCCTTTAATATTGGCGATCGTCGTCAGCCATGCCAGAACGTCGGCAAATTCAAGAGCTAATTCTTCTTTGGTTCCTTCACGCAACGCGGCGGCCAGTTCGCCGACTTCCTCCATCAGCCACAAAAAAGTCGCTTCCGCTCCGCGCGCCGCGTCTTTTTCGTAGTACATTTTGTGAATTAACTGCTGAAAATCCCGAATTGAAACGACGTTTTCCCGTTCCGCGCATTTTTTTTCTTCGCACATATTTTTTCCTTTTTTTCCTTTGGGGATTTTATTGGGGATCTTGGGGTTATTTCTTTAAAATTGAACCGGACGCCATTTATTATACCGGACGCCATTTATTATAGCAGATTCTCCGCTTGGCGTCAAGAAACCCTGGACTCAATTTTTGTCGTCGCGAAAATATTTTTTACGAAAGGGAACCCGTCGCGGCTAAATGAAGTCTTTAGCTGAAAAAAATGTTTAAAATTTTCCGATTGGTGAAAATTTGCTAATTGTTGAGCGCGTTTGGACCGAAAAAGAGAAAGTCGGGATATTGGACGACGAGGGCGTTCGGCCGTTTTTCTTTTCGGAGGTCCTTGACCGGGGTTCCCGGCTTTGTCCGCGATTTAATTTCGTTACGGAGATTCAGACCATGAAATTATTTTCCTTAATGAAACATTTTTTGGGAATATTGTTTCCGTTTTTCGTTTGTTTGAGCGTTTATGGAATTTTTCTTTTGGGATCCGCAATGACCGGGGGACATGAACGGCAGGCGGCGGAAAAAGTCGTTTCGGCTGAAATTTCAGACGTTCCCGACTCGGTTGTTTCCGCCTTTAATCAGACGGATCTTTTCAGTGATTCCGAGCTTCAGGAAGCCGTTTCTCTTTTCGCCGCGAAACTTTCGGGCGTTTCTCCTCGGATTGGAGCCTGCGTTTCGCTTTCGGCTGTTTCCTCCGGAGAATCCGACGCTGCCGAAAAAACGCTTTCTTCCGATGAACAAAAACAAGCGAAAAACGTCGAGAAAACAGACGCGAAAGACTCCGGAGAAAACCCGGCGGAACGATCGGCCCTGCCAAGCTCCGTGAAGAACGGATTCGAGGGGGATATCTGGCGTATCGATACGACGTTTGCTTCACGAACCAGTCCGGCTCTTGCTCAGATGCGTAAACTGATTTTTTACCGCTGGATTGATTCGCGTTGGTCCAAAGCTTCCGCGGATGAGTTTTTTGACTTTCCGTTTGACGGTCAACCGCTTATTTTTTATGTTCATGGAAATCGGACGGAATTGAACACCGCCGCGATGCAGGGAATCGTTACTCTTAAAAATTACGCGCGTCATTTTCCGGAATCCGTTCCGGCCCGGCTCGTTATCTGGAATTGGGACGCGGAGAAAATCTCAGTTCGTCCCCGCGTCGATTTTCCCGTGAAGGCGGGTTACGCCGATTTTCAGGGATTTTATCTCGCGGAAATTATTGAAAACATTCCGGCGGATAAACAGATTCTTTTGGTCGGACACAGTTTCGGAGCCAGGACGATTCTGTCCGCTCTTCATCTTCTTTCGGGAGGAGCCATGGGAAATCGGACTTTGAAAACGCTCTTTCCCGATGAATCGCCCGTCACGGAGGTTTCCTGGAAGAAAGTCGTTTCGGAGAACGCCCGCGAGGCCGGTAAGGCTTTGCCGAAGATCGACGCTCTTCTGGTCGCTTCGGCGATTTCGTGCGACGTCCTTTCGGAAGGCGGAATGTTTTCCGGAGCTTTGAATTCTGTCGCGCGGCTCCGGGTTACCCGAAATCCTTCCGACCATGCTCTGAAATACTATCCGCTTATGAAAGGAGCGAGAAAACGCCTTCCTGAAGCCATGGGCGCCGTCGGCCCGGTTCTCGGAAACGTCGATTCCGAACTGCGTTCAAAGGTTCAGGTGATTCCTCTTGACAATCCAACCCATCAGTACCTCGAATACATTTCGATGAAAAGCGTTCAGAATGCGCTCAAGTTTTAATCGTTCTCTGATTTTTATCGCCTGAACGTTTCAATTTTTTGCGTCCCCGGGGAACTCGGGGATTTTTTAATATGAAACGGCCAAACTGCGAGAGGAGAACCCCGCGTGAAATTGATCCGTTTTGGTTCTCCGGTCGTTCGTCTTTTTTTAATCCGGCTCCGGAACGAATTCAGGCGTTGATTGAGATGAATTTAACGGGAATTGCTTTGGAAAAGTGAAATTTTTCTGAAAGTTAAAGAAAATTTGGGGTTTTCATCTTGAAATTCTTGAACAAGTGCGATATATTAAAAATAGAAATCGTTTTTTATTTGGATTTTAAGAATAATTTTGATTTAAAATATTTTTTGTTATGAACGAACAAACGCCCGCTATCGGAATTGACCTTGGGACTACTTTTTCTGCGATTGCCAGGTTGGAACCTTCAGGGACTGTGATGACGCTCGTGAACGCGGAGGGAGACCGCACGACTCCAAGCGTCGCTCTTTTCGAAGGAGGCCAGGCGATTGTTGGGAAAGAGGCGTTGAAAGCTATTTCAACCGAAGCAAACTCAATTGCTCTTTGTGCGAAGCGCGATATGGGCAGTAAGGTTTTTCATCAGGCGATTGAAAATAAACAGTATCCTCCGGAAGTGATTGAAGCCTTCATTCTCAACAAACTCCGAAACGACGCCGTCGCTCAGGTCGGTCCGGTTTCAAAGGTGGTGATTACGGTTCCGGCTTACTTTGACGAAGTCCGGAGAAAGGCGACGCAGGACGCCGGATACATGGCGGGGTTTGAAGTCCTAGACATCATTAACGAGCCTACCGCAGCCGCTCTGGCGTTTGGGTATCAGCATGGTCTTCTTAACAAAAAT
>CAZWOV010000215.1:0-5484 GCA_964635645.1 uncultured Planctomycetaceae bacterium
GACAATCTGAACGCATTTGAAGAAAACGCCGTCCCTATGGGCGAAGCGGGAGCGTTTCAAATGAACGAACTTTTCAAAAGTCATCCCAGAATCATTGTTGAAGACGAACGCGCACATGAAGCCGGTCTGAAGATACTTCGCGGAAAACACGTCAACATCGTCACCGATTTGCCGCCGGAAAGCGCAATACAGGAACTTGTCGCCGTCGCGGACTCCGCCTATTCAATACTCTGTAATTTCTTTGAGGTTGCGGAAGATCCGGAATGGATACTGAATGTCTTCCTGATAAAAGAAAAAGAACCTTTTCTCAAGGCAAACTATATTCCGGACATACTGCCGCCTTTTCAAAACGGTTTTTCTTTCAATTACGACTGCTGGGTCTTTGACCAACCCTCTGAATACTACAGAAGACATCTCATGATTCACGAGATGGTTCACAGTTTTTCCTCTACCGTACTGGGAGACGCCGGTCCGGACTGGTTTGCCGAAGGAATGGCGGAAACGCTTGGAATGCACTCCTGGAAAGACGGAAAACTGACGCTGGGAATTATGCCGGAAAACAAACGGGACGTCCCTTTCTGCGGAAGAATAAGGGAAATTCGAGACGCCGTCGAGCGAAACGAAATACGTTCCGTCGACCAGCTCGTCAACCCAAAACCGGAAGATTACGGAACAAACGCTATTTATTACTGGAGTTGGGCCTGGATGTGGTTCCTGCAAAACGACCCCGACGTCAAAGAAACGCTTCGACAAATGATTCCAGAACTGCAAAACAAACGGGACCATAACAGATTCACGCAAAATTTCCTGAATGCAATTGCGGAAAAAAGAAGCGTAATCGAAAAAAGATGGCTTATGTTCGTCGCCGGACTGGAATACGGTTTCGACCTGAACGCAGAACTTTTCGACGCCGCCAACGGCGCCGTTACGAACCCGGACGCGAAAGTCCTTAAAAAATTCTCCGCAGACCGCGGATGGCAAAACTCCGGAGTCCGCGTTAAAAAAGGAGACGTTGTTAAAATTCGTTCAAAAGGATATTTTGAAATCCAATATGACGAACATGAAGTATGGCCCTGTGAAACAAACGGTATTTCCATCGAATACCATCGCGGACTACCTTTTGGTATTTTACAGGCCGTCGTTCTTACCGACAATGAAAATATCTCCGCCGCTATTCTCAACGACAGACGCCCCGGAACTTTTCATCAACCCGTTGAGATTGGAACGGAAAGAACTTTCAACGCACCCTTTGACGGAACCATACTGCTCCGTCTCAATATCCCGTCCGGAATGCTCAAAAACACAAAAGGAAATTTCCGGGCTGAAATTACCGTTAAGGAATAATTACCGTTAAGGGATAACATACCCGACGAACTCGGTCTCTGAATATCTGAATATCAGCGGGAATACTATTCCCGTTTTTTTCTGTAAAAATCTCCAAAAAGTTCTTATTAAAATTAATAATCTCTTCCAATCCCCAATTATTTCAGACTTCCGGCACGGGTAATTATTTTTTTTCGGTACTTTTCGCAACAATTCTGCGAGCCTACTCTCCAATAAAACTTCTTCATTTCAACAAAATATTAACGCTGACAAAATACACAAGATTTTCATCTTTTAATCTTTTCAGAAAATTTGCGATTTGTCAGAATATTTCCACATCTGACTGTATTATCAGTGCGATTTTGCCGATTATATTGGTAAGCAGACCCTCAGGCTAATATTGTGGGGGTATGCAATTAATAAACGAAGAGGAGGACCTCGTGAGTAACAAATGCAAATTAGGGCTAATTAGCCGGAGTTTCTTTGCGCTTGGGTTTGTCGCAGTTTGTTCTGCAACGCTTCAGGCGCAAAATCCGTACGACTCCGCATTGGCTAATTCACAGGTGGCTGCGTATGGAAACGAGTCATCTGTTCAGAGCGCCGCGAATGAAAACGCGGTATCGATTCCGTCTGCCGTTCCCGGCAATCCGTATCTGAACAACAATACGGGCGTTCAGCAGACTTCAGCGGTTCAAGCGGTTAATATGTCTCCATCCGTCTACGGAAATCCCCCCGCGGCGCAATCAGGGACAATTTCTCCGCAAGTTGGACAGTACGCAGAATACGGCGCGGCGCAGGTCGCCTATCAGGATCAACCGCTTTACGGCGCCGGATATTCAACCATGCCGGATTATCCGCGCAACAACGCTTTTACCCCCGACGCCGTTTCTACGCCGAATCCTGCGCCGACATACCCGCAAACCCGCGAGGAAATGGTCCCCGAACGAATCCACCGCGATCCGCCGCTTACGCCGTACGACTCTCAGGAAACCTATTCCTACGTCACGGAAACGACGACGTCGAGCAGTACGGCATGTCAGCTCTGCAATGAAGGTTACGGAAATCCGTACCTCTGGGGAATCGGCGCGGCCGCAAAACTAAAGCACCGTTCCAAAATCGACAAGGGAGACGTTGCTTTCTTTAACAACGCGGGATCGTTTGTCATCACTCCGAACACCAATTTTACCGTTTCTCCCGGTCTTGAAATGAACATTTCCAGATATTTGGGACGTAACGCCTTCAATTACGACATCTGGGCGGACCTTAATTTCGACGGACTTTACAAATGGGATGGGGAAAAAACCTACTATGCTTCGGAAGAACTCTATTCCAATTTTGGAATCGCCGGTCTTTCCTCCGTCTCATACGACGTGGAAACGTCCTCCGGCGCCGACTCCGACGGCGGAGAATCCAGCGAACAATCGGAAAGCGTAACGGAAACCTATACCTCAATTCCCGGGACTCTGAATATGAAGTACAGCGCCGATATGAACTCGGCAAACCTCATCTTCCGATTCAGAAAACGCGGACGCCCGGATCCGCTCATCGGTCATCCAAACGGCACCTGGACAAGAGAATGTCAGGGAGGCGCACGGTACACTCATCTCTTTGGACTCAACTTCACTTCCTACAATGAAGAACTGGACTGGGCCGGAACTGCAAACGTCTACAATTCCGACAACAGCTGGGTTGGAACTGAAAACGGCTACTCTTCCACTGACACGTACAATAACATGCTGGGACTCGTCCTCGGCGGAGAATTCGTCGACAAACACTGCGTCTGGTCATGGGGAATGCGCTGGAAACTTTCGCCCTACCTGAACTTCATGGAAAATAAATTCGCCATGACAAATACTCAAGGCGTTGATTACCGCGCGAAGATCTCCGAAACGGATATCGCATATATGGCGCAATGGGGTATTTTCACTACCTATAAAACTGGAAAATACGTCACATGGCGACTCGGATACGACGTCTCCTGCCTTGGAAACATTGCGCTTGCCGGCCAGAACATGATTGTCGAGGAATCCATTAAAAATAACAACTATAATATTTTCCAGGAATTGACGCTCGGCGTTACCATCGCTTGGTAAAATAAATCTCACGAATCCTCTTGGAACAGAACGGACCTGAAGCGGCGGATGCTCGGGCCCGTCTGTATTTTTCATTTTAAAAACAAAAAAATCCGCAATACCAAACGCATTGCGGATTTTTCATGCTACAGAAAAACATTCATTCCGAAGACGTCGTAATCTGCGTAGTTCGCTCAATCGTCGTCACCATCGTCTGCACCCGTCCATGACCTTTAGTCTCGATCGTCATCGTTTGACGTCCCTGCTCCGGCGTTTCAATCCGCATCATAAACGTTCCGTCCGGCTGAACGGCAACCCACTCCGAATTAATCGTCACCTGGTCGTCCGGCGTCGTACTGCCGTAAATGACCATTTCCGTGGATACGCGAAGCGGAAATTCGTCATGCGCGGTTTCCGGAGTTTCAACCTTAATCGTTGAACTGTCTAACGCCAGCGTTTTATTGACTTTCTCCGACCATTTTTTATACAGATTGTGATTCTTCGGCGACCAGGCGGGCACTTTTGCCGGCTGAAGCCCCGTCACCGACATCCACGCAACTTCCGCCGACTTCTCATATCGAAGCGCGCTGCGAACCTGCGGAGTAGAAATAACGTTGCTTTTAAGAAGCGCGTAAAATTTCTTCTGAACGGTACAATAAAATCCCAATTCTGCGACATAAGTCGCCGGTGGCGATGAAACCGGAATAAACCAGTGATTCACATGGCCATGAATAAACATATCGCGTAAATGCTGAAAACGTCCTCCGGCGCCGGAATCGCCGTCGTTAAGAACGGTCACGCGGAGCATGGGACGCGCAGTATACCAGTACTGACCAAGTCCCGTCTTCGCGCGCTCCATCGTCTTACGGCGAATACACCACGTAACATGAAGCCAGAATGGATCAACCATATCCAGCACAAACGAATCCTCCGCAATATCGCTTTGCGCGTCCGGAAGATACGCAAGCTCGTTCGCCTGCGACCGAATCGAATAAAGCTGCGGCATGTAATTCTGCGCCGCCGCAACCTTTGCCATGGACGATTCCGTTTTTTTCAAAGAAGAACTCGAACGTTCCGTAAAAGCCTTTATTAACTGCGCGTCCTTTTCGGAAAAGGGCTCGGGCGTCGGCGGAACCGATTCGGGACCGGCGGAAGACGTCGGCAACTCTTCCTTATCCGGCGCAAGCATATTTGCCGCTTTCAGTTTTTGCAGAAGTTTTTCAACAAGCTCCAACTTTCTCATGCTGTGCATACGAGTCACTCCATATTCACGAGCGATCGGTGTCAGTTGCTGAATGGTCATTTTCCGCAAATCTGAAGCGCAGTACACGATAAAATCCTCCTCCGGCGCCGCGCGGCCATCTGAATAACCGGCGACAGACAATTTCCCAACTTTAAAATTTAAGTCATTTAATTATATCCAACATGCTTTTTTTTTCAATAGGTCTTTTTTTGTTTTTCATTAAAATTTCAAAAAATTCCGCGTCTTCTTCTTGAATTTTCCAAATTTTTCGTTTTTTCAGCATTTCGCTCTTTACAAACAGGTTACAATTCAGCTATGATAGAAAATTATCGGGACTCGCCCGCTCCCCGCTGGAAATTTTCGTTTTTCTCCATTCGCAGATTTTCCCGAATGAAAAGAGTTCCCGTCATTCGAGCTGCGTCCGACCCTTAAAGGAAAAATATGATGCGACGATTGCGTATGCCGATCCGCCTGTTGCTGGCAAGCGTTTTTTCACTTGTTCTCACGGCTGTTCCCGCTTTATGCGACGACGGCGTTTATTCTCTGATCTCTCGGCGAAAAGCGGGAGACGTCGACGTCGTGGAAAAGAAATTCGACGCGGCGGGTTCGCTTCTGACGGAACTTGACCCGCAAACGCGCGTAAGCGTGTCGTCCCCAGGACGCGATGAAAAAAATCAACGGAAAACGGAGGAAAACAATAATTCTGAAAACGCCTCCGAAAAAAACGACGAAAAAACTCTCGTCCAAAAAATCCCCATGAAGGTTTCAAGCGTTCAAAAATACGAGGAAATATTCATTCAGGAAGGAAACCTTCTCCAGGGAGAACTCGCCAAATCGACTCTCGGC
>CAZWOV010000216.1:0-5482 GCA_964635645.1 uncultured Planctomycetaceae bacterium
TCGGCGCCGGCAATAACGGCGTATCGAAAACCTTTCCGGTCTGCGTACTGAAGCTGCGTTTTGAGCTTTTTAGGTTCGGGATAGATTTCGACGCCGACTCCTTCAGACCGAATCGCCGCGGCCATTTTCAGATAGCGTGAGAGACTGTTCGCGTCGAAATAGGGAATGAAGACGGGCGCGGCCGTTTTGACGTCGGAAAGCATTCCGAGCTGTTCCATACCGTTGAGGAGCCGGTCGAGACCTAAAGATGCTCCGACGCCGGGGAGCGGGTTTTTCATAAACATTCCCGTCAGGTTATCGTATCTTCCGCCGGAACAGACGCTTCCAAACCCGGGGAGATCGTTCAGGAAAGTTTCCCAGATAGTTCCGGTGTAGTAGTCCAGTCCGCGCGCGATAGATACGTCCAGCTGCAGATTTTTGTCGGTAATTCCAACGGCCGCGGCCGCGTCAAGAACCAGACGCAGATCCTCAACGCCTTCGACGCCTTTTTCGTTTCCCGCGACCAGTTCCGCAAGTTGCGCGAGGATTTCCGAGTTTGTTCCTTCGAGTTTCGTAAGTTTGAGTATTTCGTCCGCCTGTTCCGGGGTTAAACCCGCCGTTTCTCCCATTTCTTCTTTTACGTTGTCGTACCCGATTTTGGCGATTTTGTCCAGAGCGCGGAGAACGGGGACCGTTTTGTCCTCAAGACCGAGTTTTTCGAGCAGACCGCTCAATACCTTTCGATTATTCAGGTGAATCGTGAAATTTTCGAAACCGATAGCGCGCATGAGTTCGTAAATGACCAGCGTCGTTTCGACGTCCGCCGCGATACTGAGCGTTCCGATTGTGTCGAAATCGCACTGCATGAATTCGCGGTAACGTCCTGCCGCAGTGTTTTCACCGCGCCAGACGGTTGCGATATGAAAGCGTTTGAACGGCATTCCCAGTTCGTTTTCGTGCTGCGAAACAAATCGGGCAAGAGGCACCGTCAGGTCGAAACGCATTCCAAGACTGCGTCCGCCTTTGTCCTGGAAACTGTAAAGCTGCTTGTCCGTTTCGTCGCTTCCTTTTCCCGTAAGGATTTCAAGATATTCAAGAGCAGGCGTATCAATCGGACTGAATCCGTACGACTGGTAGATTCGCGCGGCAGTTTCAATTATTTTTCGGCGCGGAATCATTGTTTCCGGAAGGTAATCGCGAAACCCTTTCAGCGTACGAGGAGCGATTTTTTTTGTGTTCATGGTAAAATCCTGAAATTGGTATTATTCTAAAAAAGTAATGAATTCTGTTCACAGCGACAGGGTAAATCCATTTTTTGAACGGATTCGTTCTGTTCAGAGCGCGACGTTTTCAAAGGATATGTCGAACCGTAACGAATTTATGATTAAAAATCCGATTATAGTCGGTTTTGAAAAAATTTCTACCGGGGGGGGCGGATTTTTGGTCGATTTCCCTCCGGATTTCATCGCGCGGTTTTTTCAAAACAGAAATTCCCCTGCTTTAGTTTTCAGTTTCCCGACGGAAAACTCATGAAACAGGGGAATCGTTTTGTTTTTTTCAATTTCGTATGAAAGATACCGAATTACCCCTTTTTCTTTTTTCGGTTCAGTAAAAACAATCCGCATCCCGTCAAAAGCAGGAGCCATGCGGAAGGCTCGGGAAGAGCCGTTGACGAGCCTAACGACAGATAAAGACCGTTGGCGTCGGAGGTAAGGATTCCGCGCAGATTGGGATTGTCTATCGTCCAGGCAAAATCGCGCCAAAGTTCCGTATTCAGTTCGTTGCCGCTGATGAGCGTTACTGTCTGTACTTCGTTTTCCGGAACGGCGTCCAGGGTAAAGATCCAATCCGTATCTTTTGCCGATACGTTTCCGGAGACGTTAAAGCCCGTCCAGTTTTCCGAAAGGCCGTTCAGGTTCACGCTGATACTTGAATCCAGTATTTCCAGCTCTCCCTGGACGTTCATGATTCCCGTTTCAGCCGTCATGGCCCACGATGCGTTTTCAAGAGAAAATCCGCCGACCTGACTGTTGTTGGAATTGAGACGAAAGTCGCCGTTTTTCAAGGTCAGTTTTCCGTTGCCGTTAAAGATTCCGTTGAATGTAACGCCGTCGGCTACCGCTACGGCGTCGAAGGTTACGTTTTGATTCAGGATGAAATTCTGATTGAAAACAAAATTTGCGTACGCGCTTTGGAGAGGCGAACCGGCCAAATGGCCTTCCGAGTCGAAATTGGGGATAACGAAAGAGGAGTCCCCCTTTCCATTCTCCGTAAATCCGTTCAATGAAACGCCGATACCGACGCCTTGGGGCATTCCGGAGGTATTGTTGTTTTCCGGCACGGGACCAGCCCCCCCGCTCCCGTTATAGACGCGAAGATCAATGGAATATCGGTGGTCTTTTTGGAAATCGTACGTTGCGCTGACCCATTCGTTCCATACGGAATCGCGGAAAAGTTCAGTCGAGACGCCCGTCGTCGCGTCCGTGATTTTCAAATAGGCGTTGTCGTCGTACATTTTGCCGAAATACATGGTGAAATCTTCGTTTGAAACGAGATTCGACGCCTGGTAAACGCGCGTCGTGTAGTCGCCGGGGCTTTTACCGAGATATTCGGCTTCCGCCGTCCAGGTCATTCCGTCCGGAACGAGGGTTTTGTTAATCTGATTATCCGCGCTGGATTGGACGATGGCTCCCGCATGCCAGGGTTGATAGTATGCGGTAGTGCGGCCGTCCAGAGTTACCGTTGAAGCGGAATTGAACGTAACGTCGCCGGTTCCGAGGGAATCGCCGCAGCCGAGCGACAGGTTTGCGACGTTCACGGTCGTTCCGCCCGTCCATGAATTTGGGGTTTCAAGGATAATCGTGGAATTTTCCGAACCGTTCAACACGACTTTGCTTCCTTCGCCGGAGATCGAATTCGTTGAACGAATGGAACCGTCCAGGCTCGCGGTAAGTTCAAGTGTTTTTCTTGGCGCAATCGCAATGTTGGAATTTATTTCAATGGAAGTTGGGACCGCTTTTATCGTTGAGATTCCGGAAAGCGTTCTGTCGTCGCAGATTGTCGGTTTACTGTACTCGGTTGCGATGGAGTCCAGCGTACCGTTTGGACCGGCTTTAATTCCGATACCGATCCCTTTTCCGTTTGTGGGGCCGACGCCGCCGGAACCCTGCCCGGCGCGAATTTCAATAACGTACCGTCCCGGCGCGAGCGTAACGTCTTTGAATATCTGCGAATTGTACGTCGTGTCGTAAAGAACGGTTTGCCGTTCCCCGTACGTTCCGTCGTCGTTTACCGGCGTGACGTAAACGGCTCCGGAATCGTCAAAGTTCTTGAAAAACGAAAGCTGCGTTTCTTCCGATACGTCGAAAGTCTGGATAAAGGACATTGTCGTATTGTTTGGAAAGACGGAATTATCCGTTGTGTGCAATTCGTCGGTATGCGTTTGCCAGAAAGTCGGCTCGGCGCTGGAAGAGTAGTCGTTTTTGGTTGAAAAAACGGTTTTTCCCCATGAAGCCTGAATTGCGCTGATCGCCGCGTCGCCAAGAGTCTGAATTTTTGCGCAGCTCAAAGTCTGCGGCACGTTTATGGAAGCTCCTTCTCGAAGTTCAAGCGTTCCGTCGCCTTCGAGATTCAACGTGGAGGAGTCTTTTACGCTCAGAGAAACTTTGTTTCCGATGGAAAAATTCCCGGAAACGGCTCCGCCGACGGTAAGTTTTGCGGGCGTTTCCGTCGTCAGGATAGAGCCTCCGCCGCAGAGCCGCGCGACCGTCTGATTGAATCCGTTCAAGTAGAGATAACTTCCGCCAAACAGGTTGTTCATTTCAAGCGTCGTACCGGTTGGGAGCGCGTTTTCATGACCGAGCTGAAGGTTGGCTTTGGAAGAATTGTCTTTCCATGAGTTTGCAGGGTCGCCGACGACGGTTTTTCCTGAATAAGAGTTTTGGCCGTTAAGCGTGATTTGTCCGCCGTCGTACGCGACGTGAAGCTCGCCGACGCCGGAAATATCGCCGTTAAACGTTGTTTTGGCGGCGCTTTGCATGCGTAAACGGACGATTCCCGTGATTTCAACGTTGTTGTCGAGCGCGTAGTTTCTGTTTTGCTGTACGTTTAAATTAATCCCGTTTAATTTGATATCGCCGGAACCAAGCATGTTTTGGGCCGCCGCTTCGTCCGCCGCGACCAGCCCGAGCGTACCGCCGGTAAAGGTTGATCCGCCGGTATGATATTGGGTTTGGCAGACGTATCGCGAGCCCGTCGTATTCCAGACCAGCTCGACGTTGGAATTTGAACCGTCGGTGTTTCCGAGCGCAGCGTAAAAGTTGTTGTTTCCCGTAAGCGTCAGAGTGGATTTATTCGCGCCGGTATTCAGAATTCGAGAGGCGCGGTCGTAAGTTGCGACGTTATCGACGGTTTGACTCCATGCGTTAATCGTCGAGGCGGATAAATTGTTTCCATTCAGGTCCAGACGCGCTCCTTTGAGATTTATCGATCCGGTGAACTGGGAGAGGGAGGCGTTTGGTTGGAATTGGAAAGTTCCGTAGGTCGTTCCGTCGTTCAGCGTTGCTCCCGTTGTGGTAAGGGTTAAGGCTCCGGAACCGGTTAGCCCTTCTGAAACGCGAACGGCTGACGCGGAGTCGAGGGTAATGGAAAGTCCCGCCGTTCCAGTATCGTCGATTGCTCCTAAAGAAGCTGCTCCTGCCGAAAGCGCCAACAAAAATATGGATTTCTGAATCTTTTTTCGCATAACGTAGCCTGGTTTGCGTTTTGTCTGGAATTTATCTGTAAAAAATAAAGCGATGAAAAAAAATGGAGCGCCCTTTCATCATGAAAAATTTTTAGTATTATAGTTCGTTCAAAAGGAGAGTCAAGTGAAAATATTGAAATTAATGGGATTTTTTGTTTTTGTACAGACGGGACTCCGCTACTTTCGTTGTTGCCGTTGCGTTTGCCGCATTCGTTGTATTTGTTGCATTTATTGAATTTTCGCCTGTTTAATCCGTAGTTTTTTTAGGGGGGGGTTGAAATTTGAAAAAATTGTGCTAAAATATGGACGTATATGGGCGCGGTTGTTAGCGCCGGACGAAGATTCCCTTACTTGAAAGAGGTTTGGCCGTGGCTGTGACGTGTGTCGTTGGGCTCCAGTGGGGCGACGAAGCAAAAGGAAAAATAGTTGACTTTCTAACGGAACAGAATGACGTTGTGGTCCGGTACCAGGGTGGTGCAAATGCAGGCCATACCGTCGTTTTTGATGGTAAAAAATTCAAGTTGTCGTTGATTCCGAGCGGTATTTTTCACTCCAGAATTAAGAATGTCGTCGCGGGCGGCGTCGTTCTTAATCCCGCAATGTTCCTGAAAGAAATCGCCGGTCTTCAGGACCAGGGTATTTCATGTGAAAATATGATTTTGAGCGATCGTCTGCACATTATTATGCCGTGGCATTTTGAGGAAGATCGTCTGATGAACGAGACTACCATGGGAGAAAGTATCGGCACGACCATGCGCG
>CAZWOV010000217.1:0-5481 GCA_964635645.1 uncultured Planctomycetaceae bacterium
CGCAAAATCCACAAATTTGCCGACGGTCTTCCTCGTTTGGTAAATCAGTTAGCCCATCACGTTCTCGTAACGGCCATTGAAGAACATAAAGAAAAAAAACCTGCGGAATATGGAGTTCATTCCTCTTCAAATCGGGAAAAAACGACTGAAGATTCCAACGAAATTCAAGATACGGACGTTCTCTCAAACGTTGATTCCGACTCCGCCCTGGATTCAGGACGCTTTGCCGAATGGGATCCTTTTTCGCCAATTGGCTTTGAAGGAAAGAGGAACGATGAAGTATCTTCCGACTCTTCGACTTCCAACGAATCGCAAATTCTTTTTAGAATTTCTCCGGAAGAGATTACCCCTCAACTGGTCGAACGCGCCTGGCGTAATCTTCAGCAGTTTAAAACCGAAAATCAGCCTCTTGCGTCTGAATCCTCCTCCGAACCGGTTTCACTTCTTTCTAACAATATGGAAATAAATTCTTCCGGTTCCTCATCCATTGAATTCGGAAGTCTCGACGATGATTTCAGCATGAAACAGAACGATTCCATTAAAAAAGACTCAATTTCCTTTGGAGAGCTGGATTCGGATGATTCCGAACACACGATCGATTACGGCGAAGTTTCTTCAGACGATTCCACTATGATTTGGAAATACGATGAAGCGCAGGAAGTATCCGACGCGGTTGACGAAGCGAACGCCATGCCCGAGGAATGGGATGAATCCGCCAGAGAAAATGCGCAACATGAAAAGTGGGAGGAATCCGAATCCCGAACGCCGATCGCCGGTGAAAAAAATCTGCGCGTACCCGAGTCCGCCGTTCAGGAAAACGTTGCCGGTAAAACGCGCGACGACGATCTGTTTGATATTTTCAACGAAGATTCGAATTTCCATTTTCCTCAAAAAAACAATTCGACATGGACGTCTCCTTCCTATTCCTCTGGAAAACCGTACTCGATTCCTCAGCGAAACGTCCCGACGTCCCCAACAGTTCCCGGACTTGACGCGCCCAATAATTCGTTTGCCAATTTTGCAGGAACGACTCAAAAAACAACCTGGAATACTTCCGATTCAGATTCCGTTTCGCCAACCGTAGAGAAAACGCCTTCAACTACGGCTTCTTTCTCTCATTTTATTTCATCTGCCGCGCCGCAGGTTCCCCTCGTCTCCGCTCGTAGTATGTCGGTCGACGAATTAATTGCCGACGCCATGATGGACGATACGATCCACTCCATGATGTTGCTCCACAAAATCCTGAAAGCGTTGCGCGAAGAAAATCTGAAAAATCAACAAATTCAAACTCCGGCGAATTACTGGTTTGAAATGCAGGATTTGGTGAAGAATCAAATGCGGCGAATCGCTCAGGAACGTCAGTCGGCGAATTCTCCAATCTCTCCGAACTGTTCGCAAAATCAAAGCGGTCCTCTTAATTCCGACCCAATCCAGCGGCAGGCTTACCATTCCGCAGCGATTCCCCTAAACTCTCCGGTCCGTTCAAACTCCGGCAACTTTTCAACCGATTCGTCCATAACGACTTATCCCAATAAAAACTTTTACCGCCCGGAATCCTTACTCGAAGAAACCCCGATTTTTACCAGTACCGGAAATAATGAACCCTCGTCCTGGAAACGCGACGTTGATATTTCGCAAAATTCAGACGCGCGGCGTTCCAGAGAATCGGCGTCCTCCGTTTCTGCAAACGTCCTGCCTGAACGCTCCATGCCGGACGATTCCGTTTCGCCCCTGGAACGTCGGGACTCCTATTCGTCGTACATGCAGATGGAAGACGATTCCATAAAGTCTCAGGAAATTCAGGACGTCACGCTTTTGCGTTCTTTGCTTCAAAATTATCCCGCGCAGGGCCGAATGGATCCGGAAACGCACGACAAACTCATGCAAATCATTTCGCAGCTCCAAACAATAAATCCCACTTCATGATATTCGTGAAATGAAGGTCTGGAAACTGAAAATACCCGAAAGCCCGTTTTTTTACCCGGGCTTTCAGGATTCATTTAAACATTTTTTTTATTTTTTCCCTCCCCCTTCAAATTCTCAAAAAATCTACTAAAATAAAATTACGTTTCCGATTTCGGATTCTGTTTTAACTCCTGCCGTCCATTACCTTTTTCAATGGAGTCCATTTCATGTCTAATCAAACCTGTGAAAAAACTCGCCCTTTTCGCACTCTCCTAATTCTGGGAGTCATGATTTTAGGAATCGCGCCGCAAGCGTCCGCCTCTGAAAATTCCTCGATCACGCTGCCGAATCCGTCTTTTGAAGAAGTTTCCGAAGATGGAACGCCCCGCGGCTGGCACGGCCCCAAAGTCAATTTCTCGCGTTCCACAGAATTTGCCAGAACCGGTTCCGCATCTTTCCGCTGGGAAAACCGCGTTCCTGAATCCTACCGTCTTTCCAGCGCCTCCGTCCAGGGATTGATTCCTGGCAAAACCTACCTTGTCTCCGGATGGATTAAAACCGAAAACGTCTCCGGAGGCAAAGCTACGATCTGCGTCGAGTGGGACGGACCCAATAAAAAATGGCTTGGAGGCGCGTACCTTCAAGGAATAAACGGAACGAAAGACTGGACCAGAATCCATCATATTTTCACTTTCCCGGAAAACGCTCAATCTCCGCACATTTCGTGTTACGGAACCAAAAAAGCCGTCGGAAAAGCCTGGTTTGACGATCTCGAAATCGTTCCCTACGTTTTACCGTGCATAACGGCCATGACGACCGATAAATACCGCGCTCAATCAATCGGAGGAAACGTCAGACTCTACGCAGGGCTTTCTTTTGCCGAAAAAGATTTCTCAGCCGAACTTCAGAAAAAAATCGTTCTGGAAATCGCGGACTCCAAAACAGGCGAAAAGATCCAATCTATTCATAATTTCACCTGGTCAAGCGATATTTCCAACAAAGACGCCGTGGTCAAAAGAGTCCGAATCGACGGCGAACCTCAAACGGAAAATTCAGCGGAAAAACATCTTAACGATTACCTCGTTTTCGCCTTCAATACAGATGAACTTCCCGTCGGAAAATATCTTTTAACCGTCCAAATCCCAAATCCTGAAAAAGCGGGAAATCCTATTGAAACAGCGTCGATTCCTTTTGCAAAACTCGACAAATTTCCAAAACGGAAATCTTATTTTGACGACCATCAACGTTTCATCCTCAACGGAAAACCGTATTTCCCTCTGGGTCTCTATTTCCATTCGCCGCGTCCGGAAGACGTTCAGCTGCTGAAAGATTCCCCCTTCAACTGCATCATGTCCTACACGCGCATGAACCGGGAGACTCTGGATATGCTTTACGCCGCGGGTATCGACTCCATTTACAGCGTAAAAGATTTTTATGAAGGTCTGCATTCAAAAAACAACGAGGAAGGCCGAAAACAAACGATCGAATTTATCAATAAATTCAAAGACCATCCCGCCGTCGCCGCATGGTATATTAATGACGAACTTCCGCTTTCCATGCTTGACGTCCTGGCCGATCGCCGCGATCTGGTTGAGGAGCTTGACCCCTCGCGTCCCGCCTGGGTCGTGCTTTATCAGATAGATCAGATTCGCCAATACATTCCAACGTTTGACGTCATCGGTACCGACCCTTATCCAATTCCATCAAAACCGGCCGCGCTCGCCTACGACTGGAGCAGAAAAACGCGCGAAGCCTGTTTTGGAGTCCGACCGGTCTGGCAGGTTCCACAGATTTTCAACTGGAAAAACTATCGGGACAGCGGAAGAATGCCGACTTTCGACGAAATGCGTTCCATGTTCTGGATGAATCTTGCCGGCGGCGGAAACGGAATCATCGCGTATTCCTATTTTGATTTGAATCGAAATCTGGCTGGAAGAGACGGCTCTCCGGAAGCGAAAAAGGAATCCTTCGATTATTCGTGGAAACAGGTCGTTAAAATCGCTGAAGAAATTAAAAAATACGAGCAAGTCTTTCTTTCCATTGACGAACCGGCCGAAATCGCCGCAAAAGCAGGCTCCGCCCCCGAAATCGTCGCCCGGCTTTACGCGTATGAGGGCGATACCTGGTTAATGGCCGTCAACTCTGATACGGAAGAAAGAACTTCTACTTTCGTTATTCCCGCCGGAACTCGCGTAAAAAATGCCGAAGACTGGCCGGGAGCCGACGTCGTACAGAAAAATCAGGAAGTTACCGTCAAATTTAACCCGTTGACGCCGGTCTTCCTCCAAATCGGACGTTGAGAACGTCCGCGCCGTCGCCGCGCCGCCAAAAAATTTTTCCAACCGCTTGACAGATTCTGATTTTGATTTAAAATAGATGGAAACAAAGCAGAAAAACGTCAGGCGGCCGTCATTTTGGCGACGCCCGCGATTTTCTCAATATTCCTTAAATCTCAAAACTCAGAGGACTTTTCCATGTTTGAAAAACTTCTTCAGGAAACCAAAGATACTTTCCGCCAACATTTCAATCGTAATCCGAAATGGATCGTAACCGCGCCGGGCCGCGTAAACGTTATCGGCGAACATACCGACTATAACGAGGGCTTTGTCTTCCCAATGGCTATTGAACGCAACGTCGTCATCTGCGCCGCTCCGGCCGATCCTGAAGACTCTCTTCAACCGGGAACGGCTAAAATATTCTCCACCGCAAAACGCAATCCGGCTATCGTCAAACTGACCGGCAATATTACGCCGGGACCGCGCGTCGACTGGTTCGAATACGTTCAGGGAGTTATTGCCGGATACCTCGCGGAAACGCCGTCCGTTCAGGCGGATTCCTTCGTCGCCGTTATCCACGCCAACGTCCCGCTCGGCGCGGCCCTTTCAAGCTCCGCCGCGCTTGAGGTTGCCGTCGGAACTCTTCTGGAAGCCGTTGCCGACGCAAACGTCGACCCGGTCCGAAAAGCGCTGATCTGCCAGCAAGCGGAACATGAATACGCCAAAATGCCGTGCGGCGTCATGGACCAGTTCATCTCGGCAATGGGAGTTAAAGATCACATCATGCTCCTGGACTGCCGCGACTATTCAACTCGGCTCGTCCCTTTCACTTCCCCGGACCTGGGAATTTTAATCATCAACAGCCGGGTGAAACATCAGCTTTCCGGAAGCGAATATCCAGAACGGCGCGCCTCATGTTTTGATTCCGCTAAAATTCTGGGAGTTAAATCTCTGCGCGACCTGACCATGGAACAGCTCGAAGCCGGAAAAGATCAGCTTACGGAACTCCAATTCCGACGTTGCCGTCACGTTGTCGGCGAAATCAAACGCACCACGGACGCCGTAACGGCTCTCGAACAGAAAAATTACGAACTTTTCGGCCAACTAATTTACGAAAGTCACGATTCCATGCGGGACGATTTTGAAATAAGCTGTCCGGAACTGGACGTCCTGGTTGAAGCCGCGAAAGAAATTGGACTTGACGGCGGCGTTTACGGTTCGCGAATGACCGGCGGCGGTTTCGGCGGCTGCACGGTCTCGCTGATTAAAACCGCCGACGTCGATTCCATCGTCGAAACCA
>CAZWOV010000218.1:0-5456 GCA_964635645.1 uncultured Planctomycetaceae bacterium
AACCGGTTCCCCGAAACAATTTACCTCTGCCCATCGCTCCGGAACCACTTCGATCCGAATCCTCCGCAAAGGAAAACCAAAAATGAAGAAACAAAAAGTTTTAGGAATAGGCGAATTACTCTGGGATATATTCGGTAATTCAAGAAAACCGGGCGGAGCTCCGGCAAACGTAGCGTTTCAACTGAATCAGCTGGGAATGAACGGCATTATCGTTTCAAGAATCGGCGCGGATTCGCTTGGAAATGAAATTCAAACGTTTCTCAAGGAAATGGGCCTTTCGACCTCGTTTCTTCAAATCGATCCGGCCCTGCCGACGGGAACCGTTACCGTTGAACTGGACGCTTTGGGAACTCCTTCTTACCGTATCCACGAAAACGCGGCCTGGGACCGTCTGGAACTAACGCGGGAACTCCAGGAACTCCTGCCTTCTCTCGACGCCGTCTGCTTTGGAACCCTTGCTCAACGCGGAACCATTACGCGGCAAACAATCCAGGAAATTCTCGACCGTCTGCCGTCGGATTGTCTGAAAGTCTACGACGTTAATCTTCGACAGAATTTTTTCAGTCGGGAACTTCTGGAAACGTCGCTTTTTAAATCGGATATCGCCAAGATGAATCACGAAGAAACGGAAGTACTGAAACCGGTTCTCGGTCTGCCCCAAAACGCAACTCTCACGGATTGCGCAAGAATTCTGTGCGAACGCTTCGATTTAAAAAAGGTCTGCGTCACGCGCGCGGAAAGAGGTTGCCTCCTCGTCGCCCGTTCCGGCGAAATCGCCGACGTACCGGGAAAAAACATTCAGATAGCGGATACGGTCGGAAGCGGGGATTCGTTCTCCGCCGCGTTAATCTGTACCGAACTTGAAAATTGCGATCTTCGGACACAGGCCGAATTCGCAAATTCCGTCGGTTCTCTCGTCGCGACCTATCCGGGAGGAATGCCGCCAATCCGAGAGGAACTGGAGAAGTTGAAAACACGGTTTGGAATCTAAATTTCAATTAAAGTTACCGACCAGACGTTTTTTAATTATGTTTTCTGTCCGATTACTTTATTTTCAGAGAAAGGACTTTCCATGACTCGCCCCCTAAGCAAAGTCGCGCCTCAATGGTGGGACTACACGACGCTGGATAAGGAAATTATCGACGACGCCGCCAAACTGACGGAAGAAACTCTATTTCAGCTTTCACGTCCAGGTTTTCCCGTCCCTTTTCATGAACCGCTTGAAGATTTCTATCTCTGCGAAGCTCTCGAATATATCGAGGCGTGGAAAATGGCGACGGCGGACAATCCCGTCGGTATCTGCGGACCGATTGGCCCGACGGAACAGCTCCCGCTCGTGGCAAGAATCGTAAACGCGATGGACCTGAATCTTAAACACGCTCATTTCTGGGGAATGGACGAATGGGTTGAAAACGGAGTTCCCGTCAGCATGGATCATCCTCTCTCATTCTTTAAGGCCGACTATGAATTGTGTTTCAGTCGGATTCGTCAGGAATTACGGATGCCGATTGAAAATATCCACTTTCCTTCCGGCGATCTGGAAGCGTATTCAAAATCTTTTGACGAAATTCGCTGTCTTACCATGCAGGGGGGACAGGGCGATACCAAACATTGGGCGTTCAACGACCCGGTGCGCCGCGAAGGAAAATATGCGGACGCCCCGCCCGCTCCCGAGGAATATCGACTGAAAAAAGCGCGAGTCACGGAACTGCACCCGATCACGATTCTTCAAAACGCGCGTACCAGCGGAGGCGGATACGTCGCAAACGTCCCTCAATTCGCATGCACCGTCGGTCCGTACGAAACATGGAAATCCGAAAAAGTCAGCATCTGGCAGGCCGGAATGCACGACAATCCATTCGGAATGCGGCTTTCCGCCTGGATGATTGGAAAGAAAATCATGGATTCGGCGGTTCCCATGTCTCTGCTGGCCGATCATCCAAACGTTCATTTCCACTACTATCGTCCCGCAATCAAAACCGTCGGCGCCGAAATGCACTAGAATCGGAAAATCTGGCCGCCGCGGTAAAAAATTTCATAAATAAAACCGCGTCTTTTAAGTAAATACGATTCGACGCCGTTAAGAAATAAAAACGGGTCGCGTCGGATCGTATTTTTTCTTCTTTGAGAGCCCCCCTCCATGACTATCTGCGCAAATCCGCTTCAACAAGATATTTTATTCTTCAAAAGGAGAAGATCTCATGAAAAATTTCATACTGATTCCCGACTCGTTCAAGGGAACCCTCTCTTCTCTGGAAATCTGCTCGATCATGGCCCGCGCTATTCGAAAATTCATTCCGGACGCGCAGATTCAGAGTATCCCTGTTGCAGACGGCGGCGAAGGAACGGTCGACGCTTTTTTGAGGGCGTCGGGAGGTCGGAAAATCGCCGCGGAAGTTCACGGTCCTTTTTTTGACAAAACGCAGGCTTTTTATGGAATCCTCCGCGACGGAAAAACAGCCGTCGTGGAAATGGCCGCCTGCGCAGGACTCCCTCTGGTTTATGAGAAAAAAAATCCTGAAAAAACGACGACCTACGGCGTAGGCGAACTTTTTCTTCACGCCGCGCAAAACGGCTGTTCAAAAATCATCGTCGGACTGGGCGGAAGCTGCACAAACGACGCGGGAACAGGAGCGGCGTCGGCCTGCGGAATACGTTTTTTCAATTCTTCCAATCAATCGTTCATCCCAACGGGCGGAACGCTCGTAGAGATTGAACGCATCGACGTTTCTGAAAAAAATCCGCTTCTGGATCCGATAGAAATCGTCGCGATGTGCGACGTCAACAATCCGTTTTGCGGTCCAACCGGCGCTGCCTGCGTTTTTGCGCCTCAAAAAGGAGCCGACGGCGCCATGGTCGCGCGGCTTGACGAAGGACTTCGGCATTGCGGAAAAATTATCTCGCGCGATCTCGGAGAAACGTTGGCGGCAAAAAACGGCGTTTCGGACCTCCTCAATTTTCCCGGCGCCGGAGCCGCCGGAGGGATGGGAGGAGGAATGATCGCCTTTTTCAATTCAAAACTGCAAATGGGAATCGAAACGATTCTCGACGCGGTAAAATTTAACGAACTGCTCCAAAACGCGGATCTGGTCTTCACAGGCGAAGGGAAAATCGATTTGCAGAGTCTTCGCGGAAAAGTAATTTCAGGAATCGCCGGTCGAACCCAAAAGGCAAATGCGCCTCTGGTCGCCGTCGTGGGAGACGTTGGAAATCAAATTGAGGAAATTTATTCGCTTGGCGTTACCGCGATTTTCAGCATTAACCAGGCGGCGCTTCCTCTCTCTATCGCGCGGCGCCGGGCGCGGAAGGACCTGGCCGCCGAAATGGAAAACCTGATCCGTTTTCTGAAAATAGCGGATTGCGGAAACCTTCCCAAAAATCAGCGTTCCTCAAATTCATGACAGAGAATACCGTATGTTTTTCAGAAAAAAAAGAGTCGCGCGGAATACGTCCTGCGTAAACGCCGACAGGCAACGGGGTCCGCTTCCGGTCGAAGATGAAAAAAACGACGCTCGCCAAAACGACGTTCCCAAAAATCGACTGTCTCACGTGGCAATCATTATGGACGGAAACGGACGATGGGCGCAGCAACGCGGACTTCCCCGTGAAACGGGACACCGAATGGGAGCAAAAGTCGTTGAAAGAATCGTTGCGGAAGCGGTGCGAATGCAACTGGAAAATTTAACCCTTTACTGCTTTTCACATGAAAACTGGAAACGGCCCAAAGCGGAGCTTGACGCTATCATGCGTCTTTTAGGAGAGTTTATGGTTTCTTCTCGGCCGACGATCATGAAACATAACGTTCGCTTACGGGTTATTGGAAGACGCGCCGGAATCCCTGACTCGATATTAAAAAAAATGGACGAAACGATTGCCATGAGCGAAATAAACGACGGACTTTGTCTGACGCTGGCAATCAACTACGGCGGAAGGCAGGAGCTCGTGGACGCCGCTCGAAATCTGGCGCTGAAAGTTCTGGACGGAAAAATCGAACCTCGCGCTATCAACGAACAGACGCTTGAAGCGGAACTTTATTCCGCGGGAATCCCCGATCCGGATCTGCTTATCCGAACGGCCGGCGAGATGAGATTAAGTAATTTCCTCCTTTGGCAACTCAGCTATGCGGAACTCTGGGTTACCGACGTCTGCTGGCCTGATTTCTCCGAAGAACTTTTCCAACAGGCTCTGAAATCATTTCAAAATCGAACGCGAAGATTTGGGGCTATTCTCTGATTAATCCGCGGTTTTGTTTCATCTTCTTTCCCAATAAAACCAAAAACTCCGTCTCCAAAAGCGGAAACGGAGTTTTGAGTTTCTGACGTTTTCTCTCAAAAGCAGACCTCGCGGCCAACCTGACGCGGAACATCAGGGATGACGGCGCGGAGGCGGAGGAGCCGGGTGATGATAACGGCGAGGCGGAGGAGCGGGATGACGGTAATGAGGAGGCGGAGGAGGAGCCGGTCGGTAATAATGACGGGGCGGAGGCGGAGGCGCGACGACATGAACGGGCGGAGCGTATCGATAAACCCGCGGATAGTACGAAGGCCCATAATAATTACCGTAATAGCCGTAATACGGACGGACGCCTACGCCGACCTGAATCGAAATCTGCGCTTCCGAACGCGCAGTCCAAAAGAAAAGCGCCGCGCACGCCAAAATTAAAATAAGCGTTCTTTTCATGGGAGTATCCTCCGTTGAAAGCTGATTTTGCAGGAACTGTTTTTTTGCAACAACAAAAAACCAAAACAGAATCCCCTGACATTTATTTAGTATAAATAATTATTTCAAAATGTCAACAGTTTCCCGCGCGAAACTTTGAAAAATTTAAAAAATTTTCCGAAATCGGTCCGCAATCTGTCCGAAGCAGGTCCAAGATCGGTCCAAAATCGGTCTGAAGCCGGTTCGTCGTCCGTTTCTCACGTCTTCCCGCCGTAAACAACTCGTTGCCGAAACGATTTTCTGCTTTTTCATTTTTCTTACTATTGACAGAATGCATAAAATAGGATAGCATACCGTAAATTTGATTTTGTAAAAAATCTCAATCCAATTTATTCAAGGAGAGAAAAATGGAACTCAAGGGAAGTAAAACAGAAGCGAATCTTCAGTACGCATTTGCGGGCGAATCCATGGCCCGTAACAAATATACTTATTTTGCCAGCGTCGCCAGAAAAGAGGGATACCAGCAAATCGCGGCCATTTTTGAAGAAACTGCCGGAAACGAAAAAGAACACGCCAAACTCTGGTTTAAAGAACTGGAAGGAATTGGAAATACTCATGAAAATCTTCTTGCCGCGGTCGCCGGCGAACATGAAGAATGGACGGAAATGTATCGTAAATTTGCGGAAGAAGCCCGCGAAGAAGGTTTTACTGCGATTGCCGTAAAATTTGAGATGGTTGCCGCGATCGAAAAAACGCACGAAGAACGTTACCGTAAACTGGCTGAAAATATCGAAAAA
>CAZWOV010000219.1:0-663 GCA_964635645.1 uncultured Planctomycetaceae bacterium
GCTTCACGTCATGCAGTCATGGCATGACATGGGCGGATTCTCCACTGCTACCATGATGTTTGGACATGTGGAAACGTTAGAAAGCCGAGTCGCTCATCTCGAACGAATTCGAACTCTTCAGGACAAAACCCACGGTTTCACCGCGTTTATCTCCTGGACGTACCAGCCGTTCCAAAAATTTATCACTCAAAAAGTCGGTTCTTTCGAATATCTTAAGACTCTCGCCATCGCGCGGCTCTTCCTGGACAATATCCCCAATATTCAGGCAAGCTGGGTCACGCAGGGAATGAGAATCGGACAACTGGCGCTTGCCTTCGGCGCAAACGATATGGGAAGTTTAATGATTGAAGAAAACGTCGTGGCTTCATGCGGAACCGTATTTCACTCAACGGAAAAGGAAATGCGCGACGCCATCCGCAACGCAGGCTTTGAACCTAAAAAAAGAAACGTTTTTTACGAAATTATCGAATAATCAGAACCCGGCAGAATCGTAATTTCAGAATTCTGCCGGGATTTGACGCCGAACCAAAAAACAAATCGGCTATTTCTCAAACCGAATGAAATCGATCTCCACCTCAACATTCCTGGTCGAGCAGGGATCTAAACGGAGCGAATCAACTTTTCCCTGCCAAAATTTAGACGTGGCAAGCGGAAAAACATATT
>CAZWOV010000219.1:673-5450 GCA_964635645.1 uncultured Planctomycetaceae bacterium
CAGCAAAACTTTCTTACACCGATAAAAAGGTGACAAGCGGAAAAACATATTCGTGGAACTCGCCGTCCGGAACGAGCGGTACGCGCAAACTGGAATTTTCCGAAATCGGCGTGAAAACAGTCCCCCAGAAAAATTGAGCCGTATCTCCCGACTCCGGTTTACCGTCTAAATACGAGACTCGCATTCGAACAACCAGACGGGAATAACGCGACGCAGTAAGACTTTCGGGGCGCGCCTGAATGGCCGGATCTCTGTGCGTCGTGGTAAAAGTCAATTTTCCGTTCTTAATCTCTGGTTTCGAGACTCCCATCAATTCTGACCAGACTTTGGGATTCTCTTCCGAAATCGGCGCGTCAAAAGTACAGTTTACCGCGGCTTTTACATCTGGTTTTCGGAACGAAAAATCATACGGTCCCAATCCGACGTCTTCCGGCGAATAATTCAGCGGCCAACCGTCGGCCGGTTTCTCGCAGAATGTTTCGCGCACGGCTTCATACATTCCAAAACCAAATTCTTTGTTCGGTTCCGCGTACGACCCTTCCCCCCATTCGTTTAGAGGAGCAAGAAGAATGTTCCTTTGACCGGTTTTCTTCGTAAATTCCAGGCATTTCTCGCAAATTTTTCGAAATTTCTCCGGAGTTCGATCATAAATTACAGTCTGGCGCAAACCATGCCACGGTCTGGAATCCCAACCGGTGGACAGATTCGGAAGGAAAGGCAGAATTCCCGTTTTCTGACGCGCTTCCCAATATGGGACAATCGAATCCACGCAATAATCAAAACTGAAATACTTCTGATTCGGAGCGTTGCCTCCGTGGTGCATATAGTGATAAAGGGAGGTCATTTCAAAACCGGCGTCGGCAAGCCACTGAATGCATTCCGGATCGGCGGAAGCCTCCGGCCATTTCATCGAAATGAAATAAATCCCTTTAAATCCCGCTTCTTTCGCCATTTTCTGGCTTAAATCAAGAAGTTTTTTAACGCCCTCGCCCTTTTTCAGTTCAATTCCCTTCGCGCGATAAATATCGCGAATATCGCGATCCATTCCTTCCGGACTCCAGATCATCACAACCGGCCGATCGTCAATCCGATAGTATTCCGGCGTATTGAAATAATGCTCTATCCAGAATTTTGTCACGGCGGCCTGATCTTCCTCGCTGTGGCTTCCGGGGCCGTTATGATTTGCCCACATCATCGCCCATTTCAGGTACGAACGATAACGGGCTTTCTGGAACCCGTTTACCCAGTGCTCAAGATGTCGGCTTCCGCGATTCCAGTACCAATCGACCAGAAAATACTGAATCCCGTTTTCGACAGCCCATTTTATCTGCCAGTCGATACACTCCGGATTTGCCTCGTCGTACCATCCAAGAACCGGTTTACGTATGGGAGCGACGGGGAAAATTCGTTCCCACGCTCCCGGATTTCCCCAACCCGGAAAATAAAGCGCGCCTATTTCATATTCGCTCTTAACCGGTTTCGGTTCCGGAACGTAATCCGCTCTGGGAAGATTCAACGACGGCAGAATTTCTATCGGAAATTCATACGATTCCGCGATTTTCTTGCCCTTTTTACCGTTTACGCTCTCATTTTTACCTGTAATTTTCACTACGGCTTTTCCCGACGCCGCCTTTTCCGCACGTAAATTCAATTTGCATTTTGCCGAAATAAACGGATCAAGTTCCGTACTCGAAAACGCCTTTGAAAGGTCGCCGACGACGGAAACGCCCGGCGGAAGTTCAATACTTTCAATTTTCAGATTTTCAACCGTTCGACCGCCCGTATTCAATACGGAAAATTCAAACGGAAGCGCTCGCCCCGCCCGATTAAAAGCGTTCGTCAGACCGCCTCCTTCGCAAAGAATCAGCTGCGCGGGTCCTTTGGGGTCCGTACCAAAAGAGATTGACCTGACGAGAGTCTTCGCGTCTTCCGCGTCGCTTAATTCCACCTCCGCATAAAAAATATCGCGCGGATTCAATACGCTATTGGAAATAAGCGCATTATAGACGCGCATTTTACCGTCGGGACAAACCGAAATTGGAATTTCCAACGGAACCTTAAGGGAATCGTTTGAAAGAATCAAACGCGCCGCCACTCCTTTTGCGACGGCCATTTCGAGCGAACACCAGCAGAGAAATTCTCCATTTTCCAATCGCATCGGGCCGGCTTTCAAACGAGGCGTTTTTACGCCCTCATGATTTCCGGAATCTAAAGCAATTTCCCAGCCGTTCGAACTCTTTTTTACTTTTGAACCGGGAGCGCTCCACATTTCAACGCCGACAGTCTCTTTCGCAAAATTCCAGTCGGGTTTGGAAAATGGAATGGAATCATAATCTAAATCAATAATCTTCACCGAATCAATCGCAAATCCTGATTTTCCAAAAAGCGCCTCCCGTCCCGTCCCGGGGTCCAGTCGAAGCTGAATTATCTTTCCTTCCTTTAACCACCCCGGCGTAAAACGGACGGTATGAAATTCGCCGTCCCCCTGAATTGGCCAGGTTTTCATTTTGGAAGCGGAAAAACCTCCAAAAGGGCCTTCTTTCGTATTGGAAAAATAAAGCTCGCCGTTCGTATCAAAATCCGCCTTCATACGAACCTCGACCGCCAATCCGGGGCGAACGTCAAATTCAAGCGGCGGAAAAAAAAGGATCGGGTCGCGACTAACGTAAACGCCGCTCAAAGCCCCATCCTTCACTTCAAGATCACGGATTCCTCCGCCCAGTCGCCAACCCTCCAAATCGCCGGGAGTATCAAAATCCCATGAGTAGAGGACCGTCTCTGCCGCAAGAACACGCGAAGTAAACCAATCTCCCGCCCCAAACGATAATATCTGAATAAATAAAGGCAGGAAAAATAATCGAGAGAAAAAATGAAATCTCATTAAAGAACCTCAACAAAGAGTAAGAATTAAAAAACAAAAATCTGAAATCGGCAAAGAATACGGGGCGCTTTCTTTCAACCCCCTATTCTTTGCCGCAATTCTCTTATTGAATACTTGCCAGCGCGTTTTTCACGTCCTCAAGAATATCTTCGATATTTTCCAGACCAACGGAAAAACGAACCATTCCCGGATTAATACCGGCCGCCGCAAGCTGTTCGTCGGTAAGCTGACGATGCGTCTCGCTTGCCGGATGAAGGACGCAGGTGCGAATGTCTGCGACATGAACTTCATTCGACGCCAATTTAAGCGAATCCATGAACTTTTCCGCATTGTCGCGGCCGCCTTTGATCACGAATGAAATGACGCCGGAACAACCGTTCGGCAAATACTTCTTCGCCATCGCATAATCCGGATCCGTTTCCAGACCGGGATATTTCACCGATTCGATTTTATCAGAAGCCTGAAGGAATTTCGCAACTTTCAACGCGTTTTCACAGTATCGCGGCATTCGGACCGCCAGGGTTTCAAGGCCAAGATTAAGCAAAAATGCAGAATGAGCGGCCGGATAGCATCCAAAATCGCGCATGAGCTGCATTCTGGCTTTTAAAATGTACGCGGCTTTACCGTACGTCTGGGTATAGATAATTCCATGATACGATTCGTCCGGTTCCGTCAGCTCCGGAAAATCCCCCGTCGTCCAATCGAAATTACCGCTGTCGACAATGACTCCTCCGCCCTGAACGGCATGTCCGTCCATATACTTCGTCGTCGAATGGACGACGATATCCGCGCCAAATTCAAACGGTTTGCACAGAACGGGCGTCGCAAACGTGTTGTCGATAATGAGCGGAACATGATGTTCATGAGCAATCCGCGCAAATTTTTCGATATCGAAAACGGTCAAAGCCGGATTGGCCAGAGTTTCGCCAAAAACGAGTTTCGTGTTGGGTTTAAATGCGCGGCGAATCGTTTCTTCATCCGCGTTTTGATCGACAAAAATACATTCAATACCGTATTTTTTCAGCGTAAAAGCAAAAAGATTGATCGTTCCCCCATAGATTTGCGGCGCGGCAATGAAACTGTCGCCGGCGCGGCAAAGATTCAAAACCGAAAGCAACGAAGCGGCCTGCCCGGAAGTCGTACACATCGCGGCAAGTCCGCCCTCCAGCGCCGCTATTTTTTCCTCGACGGCCATCACGGTCGGATTTGCGAACCGGGAATAAATCAGACTTTTCGTCGGATCGTTAAAAACCGCGGCTACTTCGCGCGTAGAATCGTAAACGTAAGTGGTACTCTGAACGATCGGAACAACGCGCGGCTCCGTATTTTTCGGAGTATATCCGGAATGAAGACATTTGGTTTCGTCTCTCATTTTGAAAATCCTCTCAAGCGATTTTTGGAACAGATTAAAATTTGAACGCACGATTGACTTTTGGAACGCCATGCTCTGGACGGAACGTTCAGAAGAAAAATCAGCGCTCCTTTTCGCAAACCGGCTTCCATTAATTATAGCATAAAAAATTTTTATCGCAAGCGCTTTCTCAACTTCTTTTTCAGATTCCTGTTATGGCAACCCCAAATAAAAAAAGCGTCCAGCGCAGAAAAACGCCGAACGCCGTACTCTCTTCAAGCAAAATTTCCCCGAACGTTAAATCCTACTTTTTCGGCTGATACCAGAGCCGTTCAAAATACTTCCGATCCAGTTCGTACGGATCGTACGAGGCGTTCGGGTCCGCATCGGCAGGAAGAATTCCGTATCGAATCATTTCCCGAAGATACGCCCAGCGCGGGACAAATTTCTGCGGACAGTCGCGGCCGTTATTCGGACTTGGCGTAACCATACTGAAACGATTGTCTTCCTCCAGAATATATCGGCGTCCCCGTTCAATTCCGGCC
>CAZWOV010000220.1:0-5421 GCA_964635645.1 uncultured Planctomycetaceae bacterium
CCGTTTTCCTGCTGGCGTCGGATATCTTCATAATTTGCGAGTTGTTTTGAGAGATCTTCATTCTGTCTCTTGGCGAACTCAAACTGTTCGGTCGTATCTTTAAGCTGCTTTTGGAGAACAAGCTGTTCCGCCTTAAGCGTCTGGATTTGCTGCTGACTGCTTGCCAGTTCGTGTGTCTGGATTCTGTTGGAGTTGGCGAGTTCGTCGTAACGCGTTTTCCAGGCGTCCCGTTCGTTTAGGATCGCGACGCGCTGATTTTGAAGTTCGGCATTCTCACCCTGAAGCGTCAAACTATTCGTTCCGCTGCATCCGAAAAAAAGAAAAGGCGACGACAGAGCGCAGATGAAAAACAGCCTTCGGACGGCGTTTGAAAAAATACGTCGTAATGAAACGGAACGAGCGAGATGTTTTAATAAAATACGCATAGGATTACCTGACATGAAAATCTGTTTCAATCTTTTTCACCTATAGCAGGTTTTTTGAAAAAACGCAAGAGCAATTTGGATAGAAATCTTTAAAAATACTGAAAAAAAGAGTGAACCGATGGAACGATAAAAAAAGAACGCAAATTATTTTCTAATCTGCGTTCAACGATTTTAAGTATTTTAAGAATCAGATATTCGTAAAATCATGATTCAAGAACGTCCGTTTCACGAGCGGACGCCATTGTTTCAATCTCTTTCGAATATTTTTTGATCAGATCTTCGATCTGTTCTTTCGCGTCGTCGCGTTCATCCTCCGAGAAGAGCTTGTCTTTTTCGCCTTTGTCGCACGCTTTGATTCCATCGCGGCGGACATTGCGCAAGGCAACCTTCGCTTCTTCTTCCAGTTCCCCGATTCGCGCAACCAGTTTACGTCGTGTTTCTTGAGAAAGTGGCGGAATATTTAAACGAATTACCTTTCCGTCGTCCTGCGGAGCAAAACCAAGGTCGCTGTTGACGATTGCCTTGGTAATATCTTTCAGAGTAGACGGATCGTATGGGCGAATTACGATTTGAGTCGGTTCGGGACAACCGACGGAGGCCAGTTGCTTAAGCGGACACTGAGAACCGTAGGCGTCGACTTTTAACGAATCGACCAATCCAGGGTTGGCGCGTCCGGTGCGGATGCCGGCAAGATTGGATTTGAGACGGGCGACGGCCTTTTCCATGCGTTCTTCTATATCTAACAGAATATCGTCAGTCATTCATTCCTCCATGTGGATTTTTAAAAACAGGGGAGTAAATATTGAAATTCAAATTTTAGGTCCCAAAATCGCGAGTTGACTAATCGCTCAGATATTTGAGATAAGCGTTCCGATATCCATGCCGCGGACGACTTTTTCGATGTTGCCTTCCTGACGGTAATTGAATACCCGAATCGGCAAATCGTACGACATGCATTTCGTAACGGCTCCCTGATCCATGATCTTGAGATGTTGCGCGAGAACTTCGTCATAGGTAAGCCGCGGATAGAAAAGCGCATTGGGATCTACTACCGGGTCGCTGGAATAGACTCCATCCACTTTCGTTGCCTTGAGAAGAACGTCCGCTTCAAGTTCCAGCGCGCGCTGCGCGGCGCCGGTGTCCGTCGTAACAAACGGACTCCCAATTCCCGCGGCAAGAATAATAACGCGCCCTTTCTCAAGATGATGGAGTGCGCGGCGGCGAATATACGGTTCGGCAACGCCGTCCATTCGGATGGCCGTCATGACGCGGGTGGAACATCCGACTGATTCAAGAGCGTCCTGCATTGCGAGAGCATTCATAACGGTTGCCAGCATACCCATATAGTGAGCGGTCGCTTCATGGATATGCGCTCCCTGTGTCATGAATTGCGCTCCGCGAAGAATATTGCCGCCGCCAAGAACAAGACCAATCTGAACGCCGGTTAAAGACGCGGCGTAGACTTGCCTTGCAATAGAAACAACAGATTCCATGGAAATGCCGCGTCCGCCTTGCGGCGCAACAGCTTCCCCGGAAATTTTTAAAATGAGACGCTTAAACGCAGGCGTATTTTCATTAGACATGGTACTTTCCTGAAATTAAATAAAAAATGACAGAATCCGACTGTTTCGAATGTTCTGATATTTATTTTAGAGAAAACCCAAGGTCTTCAACGGGGCTGATTTCAGTTTAAATTAATACGAAACAACCCCCGCTATCAATAATAAATCAGCGGAAGCATAACTTCCGCTGAAGAAATGAAAAACTATTTACCAAGCATCCAGTGAACGAATTTGGTAATGTTCAAGCCATTCTGTTTGGCAAACTGTTCGACAGTGAGGGACGGATCCTTGACGAACGGCTGACTCAGCAGACATTTGCCGGCGAGGAATTTGCCCATGGAACCGTTGATGATCTTTTCTTTGATTTCGGCCGGTTTGTTGGCGTTTTTCGGATCGGCGTTCATGAGTTCCAACTGAATACGGCGTTCGTTTTCAATGACATTCTGGTCGAGATCTTCGGCGCGGAGACCTTGCGGTTTCATCGCGGCGATATGCATGCAAATGTCGCGGCCAAGTTCTTCGTCGCCGGCGTCAAGGAGGAGAAGAACCGCGGATTTGTGGTCGTGATGGAGATAGCTGGAGCAAAGACCGTCGACTTTCATGAAACGCTTGACGCGGAAAACCTCGCGAATACGGTTGAAGAGTTCGTCGAGCTGACCCTGAAGAGTGCAGTCTGCGCTTGGAGATTTCTGGGCCATCAATTCTTCCGTTGCGGAGAATTCCGGATTGGAAGCGATGACTTCGGCGATATCGTTAGCGAGCTGAATGAAACCTTCGTTCGTGGTAACCGGGGCGCTTTCGCAAAGCAGCTCAACCATGCCGAGAGAACCGTTTTTACGGACAATGGCGATGATTCCTTCTTCCGTACTGCGTTCGGCCATTTTTTCCGCCATTTTAGCAAGGCCTTTTTTGCGAAGGATTTCAACTGCAAGCTCTTCGTTGCCTTCAGCTTCGGTTAAAGCTTTTTTGCAGTCCATCATTCCAAGACCCGTTTTATTACGGAGCGCCATAACCTGAGCAGCTGTGATAGCCATAATATTCTCCTTCTTTTAAATTTGATTCTGTTTTATTTTGTTTTAAAAAATTTGCGGAATTGAATATGAATTTCCCTAAACCGATTGCGATTTCTCATAAAGAACAGTCGGGAAACCGGTTAAAGGATACGAACGGAAATTCCGCAAAAAAATCATCCGCGAAATGAGGCTTTCGCGGATGACGACGTAAAGTTCGTCTAAAATCATTCCGCAACTTTTTCGGCAGCTTCATTTTTTTCGGCCTGGATGGCTTCGGAAAGATATCCGATAATCAGATCGATAGAGCGAATGCTGTCGTCGTTTCCGGGGATAGGAAGGTCGATCAGGTCGGGATCGCAGTTTGTGTCAATAAGCGCGATGGTCGTGACGTTCATTTTACGGGCTTCGGCAACCGCATTCTTCTCTTTTTTGGGGTCGACGATGACGAGAACTTCCGGAATACGATTGAGCGAACGCAAACCGTTCAGGTTGCGATACATTTTGCGATATTCACGGTTCAGGCTGGACTGCATTTTTTTGGAGTACTGGGTGAATTCTTCGCTGGCGCGGAGGGCTTCCAGTTCTTCAAGGCGTTCCAGACGTTTGGTAACGGTACGGAAGTTCGTGAGGGTTCCGCCGAGCCAACGTTCGCTGACGAAAGGCATGCCGCATGCGGTGGCCTGACGTTCGATGATTTCAGTGGCCTGGCGTTTGGTGCCGACGAAAAGGACCAGACTGCCGGCCGCAACAACCTGCTGGAGGTATTTGCGGGCGCGGAAAAGACCGCGAAGAGTTTCGCGAACATTAATGATATGGATTTGATTGTGACGGCCGTAAATATACGGACGCATCTTAGGATTCCAGCGACTTGCGCGGTGACCAAAATGGACTCCGGCGTCAATCAGGTCTTTGACCAAAAGCGACGACATTTTAAATCTCCCTCTAAAAAGAGTCACATCAGACAGACAGCGTGAAACGCTTTGCATTTTACGTCTATCCATAGCGTCCGACGTTCTGTTAATCGGCAAAACTGACTCTCGATTGGAGGCCGTACTCCAATGAGATTCACAAATTATAGCAGATTTTTCGTTTGTGTCAAGGGGTACGACGGAAAATCCGGACGAATGATCGAAAATGAATAAAGTTGAAATCTGATTGAGGTTCCGCGCGTCTTCCGTCGGCGATAAAGAGGGGATTTTTACCTGTCGGCCTGGCTGTTTTCGTGGTTGAAGGCCAGTTTTCTTCCCAGTAAAAACAAAAAATCAGAAAATCTGTTCAGCCATTGGCAAACATACGGCGAGACGGAGGCGGGGCGGTATTCCTCAAGCCTCCATACGGAGCGTTCCGCGCGGCGGCAGACTGCGCGGGCAAGCTGCGCGAACGCGGCGGTCGAAGGCCCCTGAACGCAAATCATTCGGCGGAGCGGAGGAAGGGATGTTTCAAGTGCGTCGATGTTTTTTTCAAGATTTTCGACTTCCGCGGAGGCGACGTATTGAATGGTTGAAAAGGAGGGCGTTTCCGGGTTGGAAGAAGATGAAATTTCAGAGGAAAGTCGGAAAATAATTTTCTGGAACGACTCAATCAGCGCGTCCAGGGTAAGGCCGTCGGAAAATTCTGAAACGGAGCCGTTTTGATTTGGAAAGTTTTTTTCATTTTCCTGAATCAGGGCGCGCAGCACCCCCAGAGAAGCGTTGAGTTCGTCGAGTTCTCCGAGCGTTTCTATTTTGGGGTCCGTTTTGGAGATTCGTCCGAAAGGAAAAAGGTCGGTTTGGCCGGCGTCGCCGGATCGCGAGTAAATAGTCATTGAACGTTCTCTACTGTGATTTTGATTTTTCCAATGAGTTTAGCGGGCGGAAGAAGAGTTTGGGCCAGCGAGGCCGCGGAAAAACTTCCGGCATTGATTCGGATATGGTCCGGAGTCAGGCGGTTTTGTCCAACGGTCGCGTCCAGCGAGAGCCATTTTCCGTTTACAAAAAGTTCGTTCCAGACGTGCCAGGCCATTTTTCCGGAAATAGGATCGAAAATAAGTCCCTGCGCGATTCTTGCGGGAATATTTCGAGCCCGGGCAAGCGCGGCCAGAAGGACTGCGTGTTCGGTGCAGTCGCCGGATGGGTTTTCGGCAACTTCAAGAGCGGTAACGAAACCGCGCGAATAGTTTTTATTTTGAATAAAATGAAAGACAAAGGATTCGAGAGCCGGGGCGATTTTTTGAGGGTCGGTTTCCGCAGGGAGAACGGACGCGGCGAGTTGGGTGATTTTGGGATCGGCGCTCTGGATGACTGGACTTGGGCGTTTTTCATCGTCCGTTGGGAGGCGGTCGGAAGGCGGATTGAGATTAAATGGCGCGGAGGATGAATTTCTGACGGTAATTCGGAGCGTGAAGTCGTTGACAATTTCAACCTTTTGGAATTTTGAGGTTTC
>CAZWOV010000221.1:0-5407 GCA_964635645.1 uncultured Planctomycetaceae bacterium
TCTCCGCCAACGTCAGCCAATCTCTGGCTTTCTCAAAATTTCTCATTCCGTCCATTCCCATGAAAAAGGACGTTCCCATTTTGAACGCGACTTCCGGTGAAAAAGTCATTTTCTTCAACTCATCCTCCGCCTCCTGAAGTCCCGCCAGGGCCGCGGCCTGAATCCAGAACGCAGCGTCAAAATCCGCCCCCATTTCCCTTTTCATGGCTCCCAGAAGAAGTTGCGCCTCGGCCATCCCGCCGTACGCCGCTTTTCGAAACATTTTTTCGGCTTCCTCAATATCGGGAGTCCCATTATCCCATCCGTCGAGAGCCTGAACTCCGATGAGTAAAGCGGCTTCGGCATTGTCCGACGCCACGGCTTCTTCAAGCCATTCCCGCGCCCAAAAGCTGTTTTTAACCAGAAGATACTCTTTTCCAAGACTAACCTGCGCCGGTGTGAAACCATGCGCGGCCGAAAGAGTCAACCACTTCAGCATCCTGCGCCGACTGGGAACCACTCCTTTTTCTTTCCCGGAATAAAGCGTCCCCAAAAGATACTGCGCCTCCGCGTTTTCCTCGTTCGCGGCCTCTTCAAGAAACTTCATGGCCTTCGGTAAATTCTTCTCAAAACCGTACCGTTCCTCAAGAATACATTTTCCAAGAAACATTTTCGCCGGAACATACCCCGACTCCACAGACCGCAGGAGAAGCTCGCGCCCTTTCGCCAAATCCGCGTCCATGCCAATTCCGTCGAGAAAACAGAGTCCCCAGTAATAGAGCGCCCGCGCGTCGTTCCGGTTTGCGGCTTTCTCAAGCCATTTGACTCCCTCCGGCACGTTCTGCGCGACTTCCCGCCCCGCCACATAAAAAATCCCCAACGCGGTCTGCGCTTCCGCGTCGCCCGATTCCGCTTTTTGAATAAGAGGAGTCAAATCCAGTTCCGGCTCCTTTTCATGAAAATTTCCCGCCAGAACGCTCGTCTCCAGAATTAAAGCAAAGAGAGAAAACGCTCCAACGAAAGCCGCGGCGCCAAATCCAGTCCAAATGCAAGACGAATACTTCATTCGACAACGCTCCATTTCTACCGTTCTCTTCGATTTCGTTTTCCAATAGCAGATTCAAAATTTTTCTCAAGGAATCCGCGCCGTTCTTTCTCCCAAAACATCTTTGAATAAATTTCAAAATAAAAACCGGATCTCTCTGGCGACTGAAAGTTCCGGTTTTTCGTTGAAACTCCGACGGACGACAGATTTCAACGACTCAACAAATTGACGGAAACAAACGGATGCGTTATTTCGCCTCGTCCGTTTCACCTCCTTCCTCTTCAGCTTCAACCTGCCCGACCGTAGTAAGATAGGCAAGAGCCTCCGGATCGCCCTGATTCGCGGCTTTCAACGCAAGTTGAATCGCAACGTCGCGGTTTTCCTTCACGACGATTCCCATTTCATAAGCCCAGGAAAGCGCGGTCATTGCCGGAGCGTAGTTTTGCTTCGCCGCCAGAGTATAGTAGGCAAGCATCGTTTTTTCATCCATTTTCACGCCGCAGCCGTCGCCATAGAATTCACCCATAAGAAACTGCGCAATCGGATCTCCGCCTTTAGCGTCAGCTTCAATCTGTTTCAGAAGCGCCGCGCCGTTTTCAAGCGAAATGCTGTTTTTTGCGCAATAGTTCATGAAAATACGGGCGGTCTGCTGATTCATAGCGACGGCTCTCTCAAACAGTTTTTTCGTAACGTCTTCCTTCGACGCAAGTCCCATTCCAAAAAGAGAACTGAACGCTAATTGGGTAAAAGCTCTGGGATTCTTCAATTTCGCGGCTTTCTGGAGAAGTTCAATTGATTTACGAACGTCGGCGTCAACGCCGCGGCCGTTTCGATAACAGATAGCCAGTAGAGAAATAGCGTCCGGCACGTTCGCCTCCACGGCTCTCTCGAGGTACTTCACACCCTTTTCGGGGTCAAGCTGGCGATCATACCCGCTGACGTAAAACGTTCCCAGCATTAAAAGAGCTCCGGGATGATTTCCGGCGGCGGCCCGCTCCGCCCAATACTTAAACTTCTCATAATTTTTGGGAATGATTCCATCGCCCATAAAGAACGTATTGGCGACTTCGTAACAATCGTCCGGAGTCGTTTCCAGTTTTTCCAAAGTTCCGGCAAGCCCTTTATTCCCATTCATCAAAGCCATTTCAAGCCAGACGATACCGGCAACCGTTTCTTTCTGTTCCAGAAGCGCGCCTCCCAAAGTAAGCTGCGCGTCCGCGTCGCCGTCCATGGCCGCGAACATGAGGTATTCCAAACCGAGCTTCATATCGTCCGAATCCGGCTCGGCCTCGTTCACAAGATAAACGCCCAGAGCCGTCTGAGCCGCCGCATACCCCTGGTCAGCCGCTTTTCTCATCCAAATCATCGCTTCGTCCATCTGGTCGTCTTCCGCCAGATGACTTGCGTATTCGTACTGAGCTTCCGCAAAACCGCCTTCCGCGGAACTTTTAAGCAACTTCAGACCAAGTTCCGTATTCTGTTTAATCTCGCGTCCTTCAAGACAATAAAGCGACAGCATATATTGCGCCTGACTGTTTTTCTGCTTCGCCGCAAGCTGGAGCCACTTTAAGGCTTCCCGGTCGTCCGTCTGGACCCCGCCTTCGCCCATAGAATAACAGATTCCGAGGTAAAGTTGCGCGTCCGCGTCGCCTTTTTCAGCCTGCGCCTTAAGTTTTTCGATATTGACGGCTTCTCCGGAATCAGCCTGCGCCCAAAGCGACGGAGCCAAAATACCGATCGCTCCCAATGTACTCATTACGCAAAAAGCAATTGAAAAAATTCCGTTTCTCATGAAAATCCTCATTCTATTCCGTCTATGATTCTTTAAAAAAATCAGAAAATCCGATTTCCTTCTTTATCGTCCATCTGACTTTAAAAGTCAAATTTTTAATTTAACACAGGGAATTTTCTGCAATTTCATCAAATGAAAAAAACGCGAAAAGACACGGAAATCCGCGGTCGCTCCGACCGTTTATTTCGACGAAGGCGCGCGCGTTTCGCATCCGAATCCGCCGTTATTCCCCTGAACGTTTTTAACGTCGGACTTATTCCCGTCAACAACGTCAAAAAACGCTCTCAAACGTCAACGCGTCAAGTCCCGGACATATTTTCCGAAACCAGTTCTTTGAATAACGGCAAATGCCGATAATAAACCTCAAGAATCAGCAAATGAATTGTCGTCACGTAATGCCTTCCGGCAACCTGTCCCCAATAATCGGGGGAAGGCGCGGAAGGATCCCAACTTCCGCAAAGCAGCGGACTTTCCATTTCCTGAGACTTTTGCAGTGTGGAAACCAGACTTTTCTGCCATTTCATCCAACGAACGTCGTGAACGTGAAATAAGACCTGCGTTGCGTAGTACCAGTAATACGAATCGCGCCGCGTTCCCGTAACAGAAGGAAGATTTTCCATCAGGTAATCGACTCCTTTCTGAAAATTTTCTTCTTTCTGGCCGCGCGCAAGATAAAGCTTCATCAAAAGTCCCTCCGCCGTCATAGCGTAAGAAGGCTTTTTCCACTTTTCCATTTCTTCATTTTCCGGATTCGCCACCGGGAGATAACAGAATTTTGAACCGCCGTCGACGGCGGCTTTTCCAAGCCAACGCTCAAGTTTCTTAAAAACGGAATCCGGCACCGTCAAACCCGCCATTTTGGCGCTTACTAGAGCCATTGCCTGCCACCCGGAAACGGAAGTGTCGGACTCGCCCCGCCAAACTCCGGCGTTTTTCTCCGGCGTATACCGCCAGCCGCCAAGCGGAGTCTGCGCGTTTACGATGAAATCAATCGCCCGCTGAGCCGAATCGTGAAGACGCGGATCATGCGTCATTCCGTACGCTTCGCAGAGAGCGATGGCCGCTATCCCATGAGAATAAATTCGTCCGTAACGATCCGTATCCGTCTGCGGTCTGAACAGACTCCCGTCGGACTGCTGGTTTCGAAGAAGCCAGTTCAATCCTTTCTCTACGGTTTCCGCGTAGTCGGACGCGTTCTCTTTTTCCAAATGCGTGTACCCTGCGCCTAAAAACGCCAGAAGCGAAAGCCCCGTCGCGGCAGTATCCGCATGAATGACGCCAAATCCGGCGTCCTGAAGATCTTCTCCTTCAATTTTGTCCCGAGGAACCGCATTCAAAGACCAGCGTCCATCTGAAAACTGTATTCGTTCCAGATATTGAAGTCCATTTTCAACAACCTGTTCTGAAATAGGATTACCGCCGGCTTTCTCAATCATCTTTCGATGATTCCGGCGATTTCGCTGCCGGTACGGCATAGAAGCCCGAGGCTGAAACGAACGGTCGCCTTCGATAATCTCATGAATTGGCGAAGTCCGCTCCATTTCCGGACCGGTCTGAAGCTCTTCGTCTCCAGTCTCGTCCGCCGTTTCAAGATTCCAATACTCGTCCGTTTTTTTCAATTTCATCATTTTCGGATTCATTCCCATCTCAGGAACAGACGGCGTTTCAAATCGAAAAACAACCAGATTTTTCATCATTTCTTTCTTTTCCTGATCCAGAATATTTGATCCCGAAAATTTATCCGGAACGGCCGTCGTTTCAAGAACAGCGTCGGAAACGCCGTTAACCGCGCCGGAAAGAACAGCCTCAAGACGTTTCCCATCGTGGGGACCAACGCCGACGGTCTGACCGCCCAGACTATTTTGGGGAACGTCGGAAACTGCAATTTTCCGGGAAGAACCCGATTTTCCGTCCTTCTTCATATTCAGACTGGCCGCTCCCGCGGCAGGGGACTGAATTTCACCCAGACCGGAACGAATCTCGCCTAATTCGCCGTCGGAACCCGATTGTTCTTTCGACAACGTTTCGCCCCATTTTTGCGCTTTACCAGAGACGATATTTTCTCCGTCCTGCGTTATTTGAGAAGGAAACGTTCCAACAGTCGGCGCGCCTTTCATCCCGTCGTTCCGGGGACTTCTCAGCTTTTTGGAAAATTCTGATTCATCCTCCAGTTTTTTCAACGCCTCGCGACGCAAATTCAATTTATCTGGAAGCGGAGCGTCCAAACGAACCGCGGGATTTTCAGCCGCCGGATCTGCCGAAAGATTTTCGGCCCCCATTAAACCTGAAGAGGAAATCTTTCGAGACATTTTTTCAAGATCAACAAAGACCTCGGGAATCTGCGTATTAAAATCTCCCTTTTCCATTTCCGCTTCTATGATTTTCGCCTCCTCGAACTCGGTCGCCTTCCGTCGCGCATTTTCAGAAACAGTCCCTTCGTCCGCCCCGGTTCCTTCCTCAAGCGAATCGAGAATCTCTCCCGCCTGCGTCAGTTCATTCCGGATTGTCTCATCCTGCGCCTGAACAATTTCCGTTTTCGTCTTCCATGGAGAAGCCGGAGAAATTTCTCCCCCATTTCCTCCGGCTCCCTT
>CAZWOV010000222.1:0-5349 GCA_964635645.1 uncultured Planctomycetaceae bacterium
ATTTATCCTCCCAATTTGAAATGAGTGAAGTTTTTGAACAAACAGAAAATAATCAGGGAGACGGATTCCTGAAACCAGACCGCTCCGCTTTTCGTTTCAACAAACATATTACGCGAGTAATACTTAACCTCTTAAGTATAGCATGAAATTCTCAAAAGGCAAGCCGTTTTCTTTATTTATTGGATATTTACGAAGAAATTTTTGAGAAAATTTCAAAGATTCGTCCGCTTTAAGCCGGGGGGCGCTGGAAATTCTTTCAGAAATCGGATATACTGTACGGCGTTAATTTCATCGCAGTTTGAAAACCGGATACTTAAAAATGCTGGCAAAACTCAAAACTCTAACGCTTCGCGGAATCGATGCGCTGCCGGTCGACGTAGAAATAGACATATCTCACGGAGCGCCGGGCATTACCCTGGTCGGACTTCCTTCTCAAGTCGTCAAAGAAAGTATTCAGCGCGTTATGCGCGCATTGGAAAATTCCGGATACTGTTTGCCGGGAAACTCTGTTCTGATCAATCTCGCGCCGGCGGAAATGCAAAAGCAGGCGGCGTCTTTCGATTTACCCATCGCGGTAGGATTAATGGCCGGGCAGGGAGCTTTGCCTTTTGAAAAACTGGACGAATACGTAATCGTGGGAGAATTGGCGCTCGACGGTTCCCTGCGTCCCATACGCGGAGCACTGTCAATGGCTCTGGCCTGCGAAAAAATTCGGATGGAAAATCCGAAAATCAAAGGCCTCGTCCTTCCAACGGAAAACGCGGCGGAAGCGGCGGTAGTCGAATCAATCGACGTTCTTCCGGTTTCGTCTATCAGTCAGCTTTTGGGGTTCATCATCGGCGATATCGACATTGAACCGGCTCCGTCAAATCTGGACGAGATTTACGCGGAATATTCAAGTTACGGTCTGGATTTTGCAGACGTCCGCGGCCAGGAAATGGCCAAACGGGCAATGATGATCGCGGCGGCCGGAGCGCATAACATGCTCATGATCGGTCCGCCGGGGTCTGGAAAAACCATGCTGGCCAAACGACTTCCAACCGTTCTCCCTGAACTACTGCCTTCCGAATCGGTCGAAACAACGCGGATCTACAGCTCGCTGGGAAAAATAACTTCCCGCGCGCCGTTAATCGTTACTCGTCCATTCCGTTCCCCGCACCATACCATCAGCGATTCCGGAATGGTGGGAGGCGGAAGTATTCCCGCGCCGGGAGAGATTTCTCTCGCGCATAACGGCGTTCTGTTTCTGGACGAGCTTCCCGAATTCAGCCGCCGCACGCTGGAAGTGCTTCGTCAGCCGCTGGAAGATCGCGAGGTAACCATTTCGCGCGCACAGGCAACGGCAACCTTTCCAAGCGACTTCATGCTGATTGCCGCCATGAATCCATGTCCCTGCGGTTTTCGAGGCGATCTGCGCAGAAAATGCAATTGCTCGCCAACGGCGGTGGAACGCTACATGTCGAAAATCAGCGGTCCGCTTCTTGATCGTATCGATATCCACGTGGAAGTGCCGACGGTTCCGTTTGACGAATTATCCGTAGACTCGGCTTCAACGGGAACAAGCAGCGCTGAAATACGGCGCGAAGTCATTCGCGCGCGAAAAATTCAAGCGGATCGATTCGGATACGTCCTGGGAACACCCGGTCTGGAATACGGCGACTTGCAGGACGGAAAACGCAGAACCGACCTCGCGGTACGCTCCGTGCGATACAATGCGCAGATGACGACGCGGCAGATACGAAAATACTGCGGTCTGACTCAATCGGGAATCCTTCAGTTAAGAGCGGCGATGGATCAATTTGGACTCTCGGCGCGCGCTCACGACAAAATTTTACGCATTGCGAGAACAATTGCCGATCTGGACGCTTCGGAAAGTATTCAATCCGATCATTTGGCCGAGGCGATCAATTACCGCGTTCTGGATAGAAGTCTCTGGACATAATCATGAAACGCCGAATGCGCGTCCGGAAAATCCGAGATATTTAACGTCAAACGTCAAACGTCAAAACGGCTAGCGACGTTCTCCAAATACGCCGCTAACCGTTTTACTTCCGGTTATCCCTGAAATGAAATTCACCCGAACGACATTCGGCAATGGAGTTCGGTTCACGCCGAACGCATCATTTCCAAAAACATTGCGTGAATCTGAAAATCCTGGTCAAGTTCAGGGTGAAAGGCCGTCGCAAGCTGATTGTCCTGCCTGGCGGCAACAATTTTGCCGTCGACGCAAGCCAGAACCTCCACGCCCGGCCCAACCGATTCGATAAACGGAGCGCGAATAAACGTCATGGGCACCTTTCCAAGCGCGCCAAAAGTTTCTTCCGCATAAAAACTTCCAAGCTGCCGTCCGTAAGCGTTGCGGCGCGCCGTCAGATCCATCGTGGCAAAACACGGTTCAAAACGTTCTGCATTCGCAAGATTTTTCGCAAGAAGCAGGAGTCCGGCGCATGTTCCAAAAACAGGCGTCCCCGATTTAATTCTACGCAAAAGCGTATCGAAAAGATCCAGTTCCAGGAGCAGTTTCCGCATAACCGTACTTTCGCCTCCAGGAAGAATCAAACCGTCGAAGGGCTGGTCCAAATCGCGTTTCTGCCGGATTTCCAGACACTCCGTCCCCAGTTCACGCATTCGCCGTTCATGCTCGATAAAAGCTCCCTGAACCGCCAGAACTGCCGTCCGCATCTTATTTTCCCCTTTCGGCCATCAGGAGCGTGATTTCCTGTTCATTAATTCCAACCATTGCTTCGCCAAGGTCTTCCGAAAGCTCCGCAAGCATCTTCGTATCCGTAAAATTGGTAACCGCCTTGACAATAGCCGCGGCGCGTTTCGCTGGATCTCCAGATTTGAAAATACCGCTTCCAACAAACACGCCTTCGGCCCCAAGCTGCATCATGAGCGCGGCGTCTGCCGGAGTCGCCACGCCGCCCGCCGCAAAATTCACAACCGGCAACTTGCCGTTTTCCGCAACGTACTGAACCAGTTCATAAGGAACCTGAAGCGTTTTGGCCGCGTCGAAAAGCTCGTCTTTACTCATGGAAGTAAGCCGACGGATTTCCTGCTGCATCAGCCGCATATGACGCACGGCCTGAACGATATCGCCCGTACCCGGTTCGCCCTTGGTCCGAATCATCGACGCTCCCTCGTTCACGCGGCGAAGAGCTTCCCCAAGATCGCGGGCTCCGCAAACAAACGGAACCTTAAACCGGGTTTTGTCAATGTGGTATCTGTCGTCGGCAGGTGAAAGCACTTCGCTCTCATCGATATAGTCAATCTCAATCGCCTCAAGAATCTGCGCCTCGACAAAATGACCAATTCGGCATTTAGCCATGACTGGAATGGAAACCGCTTCTTGAATTCCACGAATCATTTTCGGATCGCTCATTCTGGAAACGCCGCCCGCAGCTCGAATATCCGCCGGAATTCTTTCTAAAGCCATTACCGCGCAGGCTCCCGCTTCCTGAGCAATTTGAGCCTGTTCGGGGGTCGTGACGTCCATAATAACACCGCCCTTGAGCATTTGAGCAAGCTGTTTATTCAAATCGTAACGTTTATTTTCCATTTGAGACCTCCTAAAAAATTTCAGATAAACGTTTAACTAAAACACCGGCAGAAATTTTACCTCTTTTTTAGAAAAGAAAAAGGGGGCGCCATAATATATTCAACCCAATATTGAGCTTTTTTTTCAAAAAAAACCAATGGAATTAAGGAAAAAAACAAATTCCGCCCACAACAGCAACAGCCGTTGGCGCCTTCGCCGCATTTTGAAACCGAACGCTCGTACCCTACGCGCGTCGCGCGTCAGCAATCATCCTGCGGAAAATACCGTTCTACCGCCTGATAAAATTCAGCCGCGGTATGGGTTTGAGTCGCATGAACCCTGAACCTTCTGGCATTAGGCAACCCAACTCCGTAACAAGGAGCAAATTTTCTCATAAGCATAACGGCTTCGCGCTCCTCATGGCGCTCAAGAAGAGCGCTGAAATGCTCAAGAAGAAGACGCTTCTGAAATTCCGCCGTCGGCCGTCTCAAAAGTTCAGGATCGTCGGAACCGGAATAAAGCGCGGAGGCATTCCGAAAAATCCACGGTTCATTAAGCGCTGCTCGGCCTATCATGATTCCGTCGACTCCCCATTTTGCCAATGCCGCGACAGCCTGCGAACCGCTTCGGACGTCGCCGTTCCCAATAACCGGAATCTTAACGAGAGACTTTACTTCCGCAATTTTCTCCCAGTCCGCTTCGCCGGAATACATCTGGCGCGTCGTGCGTCCATGAACGGTTATTGCCGAAATTCCGACCGATTCAAGCGTTTGCGCAATTTCACGATACGTCATGGATTCCGCGGAAAAACCAAGACGTATCTTTGCCGTTACCGGAATCGGGGCGGCAAGACGGAGATGCGCAGAAACACGGCGTACCGCCTGAACGACGGACGACGCCAGATCTCCAACGCGGTCGGGAAACTGGAGAAGCCACGATCCGCAATGCGCCTTTTGAACAACGTCCGGAGCAGGGCAGCCAAAATTCATGTCTACGACTTGAATTTCATACTCGCGAATGAGTTTTTCAGCAAATTCCGCAAGCGCCTCCGGATGATTATCCCAAATCTGAACGGCAAGAGGAACTCCGGCAACGCGGAACGGATTTTCAAAAAAAGATTCTTCGCTCCTGATTTGAGAACCGACGTCTCTCCCTGATTCGTCCAAATTCTTTTTCCGGAGCGGCAATCCCCAAAGCCGACCGTGGAGCGTCTTCCGACGCCGCTCCATCTCAAGCGAACCGCGCGCGTGCATCATTTCTGAAGCCAAAAGTCCAACCCCGCCGAACTTAAGCAGCAATCTGCGCCAGGCGTCGTTCGAAAAACCAGCCATCGGAGCCTGGAGAAAAGGCGAAGGCAACGCAAGAGAACCGATTTTCAGCACGAAAAAGTCTCCCCAATTAAACTTTCAAAAATCAACGGTTTTTTCTACCGATTTCAAGAACACGCTCAATAATTTCATCCGTTAACTCCGCTTCCGGTTGGTTGGGCATCCCTTCCCAGACGATTCCGCCGTACATCGGCTCGATAAGAATCGCGTGAGGAATTCCCCAGACGTTAAGAGCGTCGGCGCACCGTCTCTCCGTGTCTATCGCAACAAAATGGGTAAGGTCTTTGCCCTTCAGATTACCCGGCATTTCATCGATCGCCTTGCGATCCGTCTCGCAAATAGAAATAACGACCAGTTCGTCGCCGTATTTTTCCGCCCAATGGTTCAACATGGCAAGAGAACGGCGGCACGGCGGACACCAGGTCGCCCAAACCTCGATCAGAACAAATTTACCCTTGAAGTCGGGAGGCGCCGCGGAATACC
>CAZWOV010000223.1:0-5318 GCA_964635645.1 uncultured Planctomycetaceae bacterium
TGAGCGCCACCAGGCCTTTTGTTTCGATGAATCCAAGAGCGTCTTGCATTTTTTTACCTTTTCGATATCTACTGTGTGGAAATGGATTTTGGAAATGGCGCCTTCAGAGGCGAAAACTATTTTTTGGAGGAATCCTTCTTCGCGGAAGGAAGAAGATCGCAGAGATCGTCGGATGGGCGCGGAATTACCTGGACGGCAAGAACTTCGCCGACGCGGCTGGCGGCGGCGACACCGGCGTCCGTAGCCGCTTTGACGGCGGCGACGTCGCCGGTTACGTACGCGGTCACGATGCCGGAACCCGGTTTTTCCCAACCGAGGAACTGAACGTTCGCAGATTTCATCATCGCGTCAACGCCTTCTACGAGAGCGACGAAACCTTTCGTTTCGATCATTCCCAAAGCTTCCAATGTTTTTGCCATTGTTTTTTCCTTTGTGTTAAGTTATGATTAATTAATCGTAATTTCTGAATATTTTGAGCGTTCCTTATTTTTGAAGCAATAAGCCCCAATCAGCGGTAAAGCTCGATTTTTGCGGCGTGGTCGACGTCGCAGGCGTTTCCTTCGTCGGTGTCGAGGTGGACTTCAAGATGAACGCCTTCGTCGACGCGAACAAGAACGTTTTCAAATGTAGTTTGACATGAATCGGAGTAGACGCGAAGATTCATACGGTCTTTGTCTTTGACTCCATAGTACTTCGCCTCCGTCGGGTGCATATGGACGTGCCGTTCCGCGCGGATAACGCCGGATTTCAACTCCACGACTCCTTTCGGACCGACCAGGACGCAGCCGGGAGTGCCGTCAAGATCACCGGACTGGCGAACGGGAAGCTGGATTCCGAGAGAAATTCCATCCGTGAAGGCCAACTCGACCTGAGACTGTTTCCGCGTTGGGCCAAGGATTCGTACGGAAGGAAGCATTCGTTTGCGCGGTCCGACCACCATGAGGGTTTCTTTTGCGGCGTAAAAGCCGGGTTGATAGAGTTCTTTGTCAACGGTCAGTCGGTATCCTTTGCCGAAGAGCGTTTCAACGTCGGCGTCGCTGAGGTGAATGTGTCTTGCAGAAATGCTCACAACCAGTTCCGGAGTGGGAACGGGTTCTTCTTTTTCAGGGAATTTTGCGCACTCCAGGACGATTCGGCGGACGATCTGTTCGACGAAATTCGGATCGATATTTGCTTTATTCATGATTTTTCAGGCGATTTTACGCCGCAACGCGTACTGTTTCCGAAAAAATAACATATCAGTATCATTTTCGGCCGAGCCGTCCGTCCGCTTTACGGTATCTTGGGAGATTGGAAATTTTGAAGAAATTTAGCGAATAAATTTCCGGTTTTATTGGATTTGTTGATTTTGAAGATTTATGGCGGGCTGGAAATTTTTGAAAACCAGAAGGAAAGCAAACTGGACTTGAGCGGATTCTGGGTTAGCTGGATAGTTGATCTTCTTCCGGATTTCCATTATTATTTTCAAGATGATGATTGTCCCAAATTTCGTCAAGACGTCTTAACGCGCTGGGTAAATCGTAAACTTTGAAGTAAGGAATTTTTTTGTCGTCGTAAAATTCTCCAACGAGTTCTTTTTGGGTAAGTTTTTTTAAGGCGTCTTCAACTTCAAAATTAATACTGCGTCCGAATTTCAACTGAATCCATTCTTTGACCTTTTGGGCGAGTTTTTCGCTGGTAAGATTGTCGTTTTTGTGTAGATACAGCATGGAATAGGCGAGGAAAGCTTCCTTGACCTCCTGCGTTTCCGCCTGTTCCACGAGCAAATTAATAGCGGCCATGTTTCCTGCCAGACTTTGATGATAGAGGTTTTCCGAGTACGTTTTCAGACATTTGGTTCTGGCGTTCAAAAATCCAAAAAAAGTACGAATGCATCCCAGAATAAACGTAATGAACATGATAATAAACAGAAGGAAGTTAAATGTCGCCGCCAGAATAATTTTGGCAATTGCGGTTACCAGCGTGCTGCTAAAAGTCAAACTGAGTTTAAGTTTGTCCAGTAACGGGAGATTCAGACGCACTTCCGGAATAACGACTTTCAGGTTTTCAATGGAGACGTCCCGGAAGATTCGGATAATAATTTGACTTTCAAATTCTTTTTTGTATCGAGCGATAATGAAAACGCGTTTAAACGTTATGGAAGGATATTTTTCCCGAAGGATCCAGAATTTTTTTATCTCTTTTTCTTCTTTTAATACTCCGCGATAATAGATATGGAAGAAATCCAGCTTTTCCATATCTACGGAAATGGAGAGGAGACCGGGATATGGAGCTTCAAGTAGCAAATTCAGATTTTGGGCGTTGAGTTCCGTGTAATTACAGACTTCCAGGAAATCTTTAATTCCCTGAATGACCGAAAGACGTTTTTCTTCCAGGTTTTCTTCAGGATATTCTTTTAGCCAAAACGCTTCCCGATCCGGATCGAAATGAGAAAATTTCTGTTTGAGTTTAAGGAATTTGTCGTGATAATCCAGATGATAATGTTCAGTGAACATTTCGGCCAGCGTACGCAGATTGTCGCGTTCGTCGTCGGCGAATTCGCTTAAAATCTCCTCCAGAATATCGTCGAAATAAATGGGAATAAAGAATTCGCCGGAGGAAAGCCATTCGAGTTTGGGCAGGCTATCTTTATTAACGACCAATAATCTGGTTAAACTTTTCATGAAGGACATTCTGCGTTCTCCGCTGGATTGCAATAATCAGGTTGAATTTTTTGCGAAGGATATTCTGCGTTCTCTGCTGGATTGAATAATCAGGTTGAATTTTTTGCGAAGGATATTCTGCGTTCTTTGCTGGATTACAATAATTCGGTTAAATTTTTGCGAAGGATATTCTGCGTTCTCTGCTGGATTGCGGCGACAAAATTCCAGTTTTTTGCGGAAATTATTCTCCAATCAGACGTTTAACGCTTTCCAACAGCCGGTCCATAGGGAAAGGTTTTCGAATATAGTCGTCTACTCCCAGAGTTTCAGCGTACGCTTTGTGTCTGTTTCCTTCGTTGGCGGTAATCATGACGACGCGAATAGGTATTGGCATGGAACGGCGAAGTTTTTCAAGAACGAGAAAACCGCTGCGTTTGGGCATCATCATATCGAGAATGATTAAATTAGGATTTTTCTGTTCCGTCATAATCAGTCCCTGATTTCCATCAACGGCATTAAAGACTTCGTAACCGCGCGATTCAAGCGTCAGACGGACGGATTCCGTAATTTCAGGGTCGTCGTCGATAATTAAAATTCTTTTGGGCGTTTTGTTTTCTTCACTCATCGTCAAATTCCGTTCATTGTCTTGTTGGGATAAGACGCGCGTTTTTATTCCATGGAACTGAAATTCACGATTCAGACTTTTACAGAATCGAGCGCGCCGCTATTCCTTTGGGGACGCGGAAAGCAAAAATCCTCCGTCCATTAATATATTATAGTCGAAAATGTTCAGAAAGAAAAGGCGGGGGGCAGTATTTCCTGAAAAAAATATTGCTCTTTCCTTAAATTAAAATATCGGGTAAAATAGTATATGATATTGATTTAAGAGGTAAAAAAATGTCGAAAGAGCTCGATTTTACTAAAAAATATTTTCCCAAAATGATATTTGTGCGCATTTTTTCGGTTATTTTGGCTCTTTGGAGCACACAAATGGCAATCGAAAGTCTCGCTCGGTCTTCCGGGGGAGAAGAGAATATCGGATATTCCAGTCCCAAAGAGGCGTCTGGCAAAGTACTGTCAGTTTCAGGATGGAAAAATATTGCCGCGGAAGATCGTTTTTTTTCTGCGGAGTCCGGCTCGAAAAAGCGCGATGAAATCGGCAACGATTCTTTTGCGCCGGAGTTTTCAGGGAATACGGTCTCTGATTTTTCAGGCTCTTTGAAGTCGGAACAGTATTTAAAGGACGGGTTTTCGAACGACGCGAGACCTGTTTCGTATTGTGAAACGGTAGAAGTTCCGGCTTCGACGCCGTGCGTCGCGGTTCATGATTCGGCGTTTTTAGGTTATCCCTGGAATCGAAAATGCTGCATGGAAAGCGAAGCGTATTGCGTCGTTCGCGGGCAAAACGGTCTGTCGTCTCCTGAGACGGCGGGTTCAGGGCTTTTGACCGAAGGCGTTGGGGAGGGCGTTCAGGAGACAGCGGAATTTTCAAATGGAATTCCTGTTACCGGATACGCGGCGGCAACGGACGGGGCGATTCTTACGAACGGCGCGGCGTTTTGGGATAATACGCCGGAAGTCGGCGGAGCGTTTTCCGGAGGTTTGGCGTCCGACTCATTGGACAATGCGTTGGGAGGGCGCGTCGGTAGCGGACGGACTATTGGCGGCGGCGAAGTTCTTTATTCTCCGGAAGAAGAACGTTATCACTATTGGGATTCCCGATTTAAATCATGCATTCCCGGCTTAGGTCGGGAATTGCCGACTTCGAACGAGCCGTGGACCTGGCAGATGACGCCTGGCGGAACGCTTTATCGAGCGCATTTTGCGAGTAATCGCGAAGGACGTTTGGGGATTCATTTTGTTAATGAGGATACGACGGGGCTGGCATATTGGGATCCAACTCTTGGAGGCCGAATTAATCTGATTCGATATGGAACCTGCAGCCGTATTTATCCGGAAGGGTTTCAGTGGGACGTTGAGTGCGGCGCAATTGCTCGTCTGACGCTTAAGGGGGACAGGGATCTTCATGGAACGGATTATCGCATTGCTTTTCCTTTGACGTTCAGAAAAGGAAATTGGGAATTTAAGTTCGGGTATTACCATATCAGTTCGCATATGGGCGACGAGTGGATTGTCAAACACTATGAAGCGACGGGCGAGGTTTACCGAATTAACTATGTTCGGGATTGTCTTATGTGGGGAATCGCATTCCGGCCGGACGCAAACTGGCGTTTCTATATCGGCGGAGATTATGTTTTCTGGCGGGACTGCGGAGCGAAACCGTTGCAATTTGAGGCTGGCGCAGAGTATTCGCCGATGCTGCTGCCGAATTTCCAGGGCTCTCCTTTCCTGGCTCTTCATTTCCGATGGAGCGAGGATACTGATTTTGATACCTATTCGGCGCTGGAAGCCGGTTGGCAATGGAAGACCGTTTATCAGCAGACGCTGCGTACCGGACTTTACGCGATGGCGGGTTATGCCGATCAGTATCAGTTTTACGATCGCTGGGAAAAACAGATAGGTTATGGAATCTGGTTTGATTTTTAACGCGATTGTCAGGTTCAGGCGTTTCGCGTCCGAAGAGAATTCCGTCGATACTGAAAGATTTGGACTCGTTTCGTCAATGTGAGAAAAGAGAATGAAATTGATTAGCGGTTCTTTCCTGTTTCAAAATGT
>CAZWOV010000224.1:0-3146 GCA_964635645.1 uncultured Planctomycetaceae bacterium
TATGAAAGCGCCCGCTTTACCCAGGCCGTGGAAATTTTGCGCCGACGAAAGCTCAACGTCGTGGCGCATATTCTCCTTGGGCTTCCGGGAGAAACGGGAGACCACGTCGTCCGAACCGTCGATTTTCTGAATCGTCACGACCTCCAGGGGCTTAAGATTCATTCCCTTTACGTTCAGGCCGACACGCGGCTGGCGCAACAGTATCGAAACGGTGAATTTGAGCCGATCGCCATGGCGGAATACGTCGCGTGGACGCTTTATGTCTTGACGCACATTTCTCCCGAACTCGTCGTCCATCGACTTTCCGCCGACTGCGCCCGCGACGCGCTCGTCGCCCCGGAATGGATTTTGAAAAAGAAAGAAATTTTGGAGCAGATCGTTCAGACGATGGAGAGAAACGGCTGGAAGCAGGGGGAATTTTTTCCCGGGAAGGAGAAAACGATGGACCTCTTTCTGAAGGCGGCTCTGAATTTTTCTGAAAACCGCCGACTGGGAGACGGCTGACTGTTTGCGATTGGGCGTTTGCGATTGACTGCGTTTCCTGAAAATTCGGACTTCCCCCGGGCGGCTCCTCGCGCCGTTTTTTACGATTCGCGCTGAAAAAATTCGGAAAAACGGAAAAAAAACGGAATTTTTTCAGCTGTTCCGTTGAATCGACGGGCAATTTGTGTTAAAATAAGAGAAATTGGAGAAATGTTTTTCTTTTCATTGAATATTAAGGAATTATCGGCATGAACGCTCCGAAAAAGTCAACTTCCACTAAAAAAACAGAAGTCGCCCGAGTCTCAAATCCGTCCGCCCCGAAAATTCCGCTTTCCGTCGGAGCAAAGCGGAAACTTTTGGCGGCCCTTCTTCTTTTGATTCTGACCGCCGGTTACGCCGCGCTTTTTTTTATTCCGGAATTTCCCGGCGCGATTTGGGTTCGTCTGCTTTTGCCGATACCGTTTGCTCCCTTGATGGGATTGGCGGTTTTCTTTCTTCTGAAAAAGAGTCTGACGGCCAGGGACCTCGAGTACATTAAGGACGAAGAGAATTTCGCGCGCGCGCTGAAAGCGATGAAGCAGGCCAAATTCTATACGAAAAAATTTCCCGGTTTTCCCCGCGGAATTCGTCGGGAGGCGATTCCTTCGGCAATCGTCGGCCTTTTGCTTTTTGTTCTGATGCTGATTGTTTCCCCATGCCGTCCGCCGCAGGCTCCCATGCCGGATTTTGCTGAAATGGCCGCGGCGGAATTTTATCATCCGTACCTTTTCGCCGTCGGCGACAACGTCCTTGCGTTGGCGCCGCCCATGCTTACGGATACCGGCGACTGGTCGGAGAAAATTCCGTCTGAATATCTGGAGTGGACGATGTACGCGGATATGTTTCGGAATCGTTTTGCCCAGGCTCACGCAACGGGAAATCTTTCCGAAACCAAAACCTCCGGAGTGTGGCTCGCCATGGCGCAGGCTTCTCTTCTTGCCGGCGAAGGCGAACGCGCCGCCGAAGAGTATCGGCAGGTCCTTGACGCGGGAAAAACCGATCCGGAAATTGTTTTTCAGGCCGCGATCGCCCAGGCGTATTCCGGGAACGTCCGGGAAGCCGCGAAAGCCATGAACGAGCTGGACGCGAAAGCCGTCGCGGAAGCGATTGGCGACGATCAGGCTCTTCCGCACTGGAAACTTGCTCTGCGTCTGCTGCAGGGCGAGCTGAACGACGCCGTTTGCGCCGATTACCGGAAATTCTTTCTTCGTCAAAGCAACGCGCTTGCCAAATCCAATCAGAAAAACTCCCCGGCCGACAACTCCGCGGCAGGGGAGAAAAAATCGAAATCGGACGCTTCGGACGCAAACGGCTCCGGCGGTCCGGATCAACGCGCTCTTCTGGAACGCCGCGTCCGCGCCGCGGGCGCCAACATGGCGGTTCTCCAAATCCTTTCCGGCGACTGCGCGAGCGCGGTTCCCACGGCGAACGCTCTGATTCCGCTGACCCATTCTCTGGTTCCGCGCAGCGCGAAAATCCTTCGGATGTGCGTGTTGAATACGAAGGCTTACGCGGCTTCGGCGCTGGGGAGCGGCTTTAGCGACAATGCGAAGGAATGGGGGCCGGACATGGCTTTTTCTTCTCCGGAAGAATACTTTGAGCAGACCCGTAAGGTTTTTGAAGAGATTCTGACGTTGGAGCGCGCGCCCGGCGAGACGCTCGAGCCGACTTACCGAAAATCCGTCTTTTTTTTAGGACCGTGGGTCGGCGAAGCGCAGTCCGCGCTGACGAATCGCTTTTCCTCGGAGCGGTTTCCTGACGCCAAAACCTTTCAGAAAAAATACGCGGAGCTGTTTGAACTGATTGGAGGACTCCATAAAGCGTGGACTTTGACGGAAGCCGCCAAAGTTCCGTATTGGGCGGTTCCGGTCGAGCAGTTTTTAATGAGAAGCAGTTTGATTGTCGACGGCCGCGATACGGACGAACACTACGCCGTCGCGTTGAAAGTCGCCTCGGAAAAATTCCAGAAAGACTCCTCGTTCCCGCGTCTTACGACGGAAACGCTCATGAAGGAACTGCAGGTTCTGGGATTGTTCGCGGCGAAGGAGGCTTTGACGATTCGGATGTTGGACCAGCTCCAGGACGACCAGAAGAAACTCGTTCGTGAAACGCGCGATTCGGTTCCGGAAAATCACCCCCTGATCGCCCGCCAGGCTCTCAATTCTCTTCGTTTGGCTCTTATTCGGAAAGACCTTTCCAAAAAGACTCTCGGAGTCGTTCGCGCCGCTTTGATTCAGGCGGAAGAAGTTCTCGCGAAATGGAAATATCCCGACGAATACTGGCTCGTCCAGGATTTGACCGCGGCTCAGACGCTGGTTAAGGCGATGAAGGAAAAGGAACAGGATAAAATTCAGGCGATTTACGAGCCGTTCCTTCAGAAAATGGAAGCAAATCTTTTCCGGCAGTCCGGCCTCTTTCGCGATTGCGCCTTTGCGCTCCAGCATCGCGGATTTACTGCGGACGCGGATGCGATGAACCGGTCCGCAAGAACAATTTTCAACCAGCAGATTTTCCGCGACAATACGCGGCACTTTCTGATCCTTCAGATGGATAAGATTCTCAAGCATTGACCGCCCGAGGCCCCCGCGCGTTGAGCCAGACGACGAATCGGATTCCCGACGGAA
>CAZWOV010000224.1:3246-5303 GCA_964635645.1 uncultured Planctomycetaceae bacterium
ACCGCCCGAGGCCCCCGCGCGTTGAGCCAGACGACGAATCGGATTCCCGACGGAATTTCCGACAGGACCCGGGAGTCCGACAAACTGAAAAGGAAAGAGTTTCATGAGCTATTCAATTTCAAGGCAGATGGATTTTTGCTATGGACATCGTCTTCCCAATCATGCCGGAAAGTGCCGCTTTCTGCACGGGCATAACGGTCGGGTTGAGATCACGATTCAGGCGGAGACGCTTAACGAGGGCGGAATGGTCATGGATTTCGGCGAAATCCGATCCGGAATCGAAACGTGGATTGACGAAGAACTCGATCATCACACGATTTTGTTTCGCGAAGACCCTCTTCTTCCGATTCTCCGAAACGCCGGGCAGAAAGTCGTGGAAATGGACGCTATTCCGACGGCTGAAAATATCGCGGCGCTTATTTTTCAAAAGGCCCGGGACATGAAGCTGAACGTCGTCCGCGTCTGCGTTTGGGAAACCGCGCGAAATGCGGCGGAGTTTTGCGGTTAAGCCGTTCAAAGTCGGTCGAGTTCCGCGGTTAAGCCGCTCAAAAGTCGGTCGAGTTCCGCGGTTAAGCCGTTCAAAAATCGGTGAATTTCCGCGGTTAAGCCGCTCAAAAATCGGTCGAGTTTCGCGGTTAAGCCGTTCAAAGTCGGTGAGTTCCTCTGTTAAGCCGTTCTGGACGTTAATTTGGTTAATTTAAGTTGAGATTGTTTTTTATGTAAAAATTTCTTGACATTTGACGCGGTTTTACCGAAATTCAAATATGCGAAAGAAAGTTTGAACAAAATTTTAGAAAATTTTTGAATTTTTTTCCGAAAATTTTTCCAGTTCGCTTGCTTTTTAGATAATTCCGGATAAAATAATAAAAGATTTTGGAGGAATATTTTCCTGAAAATAGTTTGGGAAACCGATTCCTCTTGAATCGAAGAATCGGTTGCGTTAATTTGAATTTCGGCAATATCGGACGTCGGGTGAAGAAATGGGACGACGGGAAAGGACGCTTGCTCCTTCCATTTTTGAACTAATTTTCCGCCTCAATGCATTTATTTGCTTATGGGGGGTGGCCGTTGCGTTTCTTGGAAGCCGCGTCGTTTTCCTCGCAGACGTTGCCGCCGCTTCGGTTTCTTCTTCCGCGTCTTTGTCGGAAATTACCGCGGCGGATACGGACCGTTCGCCGGACGCCGCTTTCGAGTCGGCCGTTGCGGCGTTGAATATTCGTTTGCCGAAAGAATTTCACGCATGGGGCGCGTGCGAAGTCGGGGCGTGGAATTTTTCCAGAACCATTATTGAAAACCGGCGGAGAAACGCTTCTTCGAATCTAACGGTCATGGAGAACAGCTCCGTCCTTCATGAAAAGAGGAATAATCTTTATTCGACGGTTACCGAATCGATTACTCTTTTGGCCGGAAAAACGATTCCGAACGAACCCAAAAACGTCCGCACCAATTTTTGGGGGCTTTCGCCGGACGAGGCGTATTCCGTAAAGGAGTTGCCCGCCGAGATTCTGGAAATTGACGGTATTCCGTTAAAATGCCGCGTCGTTAAATTTATTTCTTCGTCGAAATTTGGAAAACGGGAAACCGTATTCTGGATTAATGAAACGACCGCGCCTTATCTTTTGCGTAAGGAAAGGGCGGTCTTTGACGTTTCCGGGGAAAAAGTCGTTCAGAGGCGGCGTCAAAAGGTTGAGTCGCTGAATTTTCAATTTTCTATTTGCGGAAGGATTCTTAACGTCTTTAAGTATTCCGTCGTTGCGACTTCGCCCTCCTGCGTCTCAAATTCGGAAGTAATCGCTTCTCTTGCCGTACCGGGACGCATCGTAACCCAAATTACCCGCGAAAAGGATCTGAACGGAAATCCGCTCCAGGACATTTCGACCGAACTTCTCGATTTTGGAACGAGTCGTTTGGAGTACCAGAGCAGAATCTGTCGAAGCTCCATCAGGGCTAAACGCCTTGTGGTCATTCCCACGAAACCTTTCGTCATGAATCCGGCGAACGAATCCGCCGCGGGCGCGCCGACCGGGAAACGGGAAGCGTTCCGGAATATTGAAGTT
>CAZWOV010000225.1:0-5264 GCA_964635645.1 uncultured Planctomycetaceae bacterium
AATTCAGTGAAGAAATTTCTCGGAAACGTCTCGTCCGTATCTTAAACGGACCGTCAATCAACGCGCCCGGCTTCGTCATGAAAAGTCGGGCGCGTTTCAATCCAGATGTTGAAAAAATCACTTTGCGTTAAATTCGCTGAAATGCTCCTGAACATTTTCCAGAATCTGCGGCAGCGGAATTCGCGGGTCGGCGCTCAAAAGCAGAATCGCTCCTTTTCCATACCGAGTAAGCGCGGCATAAACAAGCCGTTCGTCCAATTCTTCCGAGCTTTTCGGCATTGTCGCCAGAATATGCCATTTTTCAGGTTTAGCCAGATCCAGATAATAGGCGGGCGTAATCTGTCTCTGAAGACTGCGGGTCAGGTCGTTCGGAGTCTTCATCCATGAACCGTCCAGCCAATAATTACTTCGTCTTTGAGCAAGAGAGATATTCTGAATTCCCTTCAATCTTACCCCCAGGTCGGAATGAAAGTATTCGTCGATAGGAAGAGGCGAGTAACTCAGAAAAACGGCCAGTTTGCCGTTTTCAACGTCTTTCCGGATTTTTTCCCAGCATTCAGGCGCCAGTTTTTCATCAAACATCGGATTTTTCAGCCAATACGCGTCCGGGGCAAGTTCAAGAAATTCATCCGCGGTACGGGCGACCTTAACGTCCCAGCCTTTTTCCCTCATGGAACTGCCGAAAGACTTCAGTCCCGATTCGTCGCGTTTCATGGAACCGGTCCAGAACGCGAGTTTTCGACCGGTTTTCGAAACGTTTGAAAAAGAAAATCCCGCCCAGTATTCCTTTAGAGGCCAAACCTTACCCGATTCCAAAATACGGAACTGCCAAACGGTTCCGGGAAGAGGAGGCTCGACATGAAGCGAAGCAAATGGAATGAAAAACTCGCCCGTTTCATTTTCTCTAACCTCCCAATCCGCATTCAAAGTTTCGCGAACTCCCAATTCGCTGATTTTCCACTGCTCGCGCGAACCGTCCTCGCAAATACGAAAGAACCAGTTTTCGCCTCCAAGACCGGTTGAAAGGCCAATTTCCACCGGCGCGGAATAATTTCGGATGGTAATCCCTTTTTCATTCCAGAAGATTCGACAATTCATACCGGGCGTCTGAAGTCCCGGAGAATCCATTTTCTCAGGCTCTTCCACCCGGGGAATTTCCTGGCGGTTTTCATCCTGCAAAAAACGTTCCCATTCTCTGAAAAGAACTTTCTCGCGTTCATAAGCGGCTCGATTTACCGCCAGATTTTCATATTCGGAAGCGATTACCCCATTCTCGGCTTCGCGAAGCAGTTTTTCCGCCTCGCAGAACTTCTTTTCCGCCGTCTTCAAAATTTCAGACGTAATCAGTTCTTCCGCTAATCCTGCGGGCGTTCCCAAAATTCCCCGATGAATCGGCATGGAATACCATTGGCGATCCATTTCCACAAGATATTCAAAAATCGGTTTTGCCGCCGGTCCAAACGCATAGTCGCAATAATCCCGCAGAATTTCCCTCCAATCGGCCCCCGGGTCCGTCATCATGCGCGCCATCACGTACTGTGAAATTCGATTCGCAACCGTCCCTACGCGCTCGTCCGGACCATCCTTCGGAGAAAGAATTACCTCCGGCAAAATAACGATCGATCCAAGCTCCTGATTCGTTTTCACTGAATCCGACAATACGCTGAAAAACGGCAAAAAAAGATTCGCGTTGGAAAAAATATCGTACTCGTATCCATAATTTCCGATCGAAACGCCTGTTTTTTTCCACTCCTCGAAAAGTTTCATCACTCGAACGTTTCTTTCGCAGGAAGGATCGTTCAATCGATGGATATTGCATCGGTCGTGAGTCGCCACTTCGATAAACTCTGAATTCTGAATCGGCGTATCCGGAACGTCAAGATATCCCTGATACGCAAGCGTTGCGAAACGCAATCGGGGGAAACGTTCTTTCAGAATCTCCGTCAACTCCGAATAAAAATCAAAAAAACCGGTGGAAACTGTTTTTCCCGAACATTTTTCACACTGGCAGTATTCCTGATTGTCCGGAAGAAAAAGGCTCAAAACGTCGATATCCGGCTTATTTTTCAGCTCTCCCGTCAATTTGTCGGCGATAACCTCCAGACACCCGCGACTACCGACGCAGATTTGACACTCCAGACGCTTGCCGTTGCGCAAAGAATAAAATTCGGGATTCGTCTTGAAACATTCCTTCGGCGGAAACACGTTATGGTTTGAGTAAATTCGGTAAAAACCAAGCTCACGGTCAGGAAAGGAATAGTTTCCGTGCCGGTGACTGTTGAGCAGATTACGCGCCATCCAAAGATGAAATTCTTTCACCCGATACCAGTCGCCGCACATATGAAAACCGCGGTATTTGAATCCCGGCGTAATTGAAATTGAAATCTCCGGCAAACGCAACTCGTTTCTTACCGGCATGAACTCGCCGTCATCGCCCGGCCAGAGCCACCGAACGCCAAGCTCGCGTCGGAGAAATTCGTAAACTGCGTAAAGCGCGCTGCGCGGACTGCCGCCGACCAGAAGAAGATTTTTGCCGTTCGTTTCAATTCGAATCAAATCCGGCGTTTTTTCCAGTTCCGGCTTAACGCCTATTTTTACCCTGAAATTTTCAGAAGACGAGACCGTGGAATCGGGAAAATCCGCTCCGGAAATTATTTTCAACGCGCGTTTAAATTCGGCGCCGGCCTGACGAATCGTCGGATCGTCCGGTTGAAGAAGCTCTACGGACCAATCGGTCCGCGTGTCTTTAAAGAAAAAACCCGATTCCCCCGCAATGGCGGAAAAGGGGCGGTTTCCCAAGACGGCAATCGGCAGAAACATGGAAACGAACAGAAGAAATTTACGTAAAGGAGGATTTTTTTTCATGAATGGGTCTCCAATAAAGGCAGGACTCCGGCGATTCGCCCGCGCATACTCCCAGGAACGCGCGCGGTCAAATCGCTCAGACTCAATGAAGGACAAAGTAAACCGCCGATATTTTCTCCAATCGCTTCTTTCAAAACGCTTACGGTTCGCTCCGTTTCTTCCGATTATATCCGTAAAATTCGGCTTGTCAACCTGCCTCCAACCTCAAATTTCCCAAAAGGAAACGACCGTTTCCCCGGTCTCTCCCCATTTATTTTCCTTTCCGTTCGATTAACTCAAAATCGGGGTCCCCAAACCGAAGTCTGAAATCGTTCGGACTCTGAACGTTTTCTCATGTTTCGTCAATTCTCATGTCTCGTTAAGGACGGATGAATCGGAATATTTCGTCAGTGTTTACCGTACTTCATCGGTTTTCCGCTTGAAACCGCATTCAGATAGGCTTCCATTGCCCGCATACGCGGATCGTCGCCGCTCATCGGTTCTCCGCGGCACGGATTCTGAAGACACCAGTTCATCATGTCCCGCAGAAGAGCTGGACGTCCCAGCTGAACCTGGTATTTCGGATAGGTCTCCGCATGAGTATTCGCGCCGTCCGGGTGGCACATGTCGCACGAAACCCCGTTCGTACTTCCAAGAATCTCCGCGCTGTGGAAAATTCGGGCCCCCTCCGCAACCAGACGAACTGTTTCCGACTCCCAGAGACGCAAATCCGCTTCCGAGTATCGACCGTATGCGTGCCCGACGCGCTGTTCACCGCGAAGGACCGCTCGATTATTGAAATGGCGCGGCGCGTTATGTTTTTCCGCCTCATTTGCAATCCAATCCGCCGACCAGGAATCCTTCCATTGATCATTGAGGCCGGGAAATTCCGCTTCTGATTCCAATTCCGACTCCGGTTCCGACTCCGCTTCTGATTCCAATTCCGACTCCGATTCCGCTTCCAATTCCGGTTCCGGTTCCGATTCCGGTTCCGACTCCGGTTTCAATTCCTCTGCGCCGACCGCGTCGGTCTTTTCTTCCACGGCATTCTTCAAAACCGCGCTTTCCGTCGGAACGTCAAAACTCCGTGAAAAACCGCCGTCCGCGTACCCATGACAAACCCCGACCATTAAAAAAACCGCGATTCCCATCGAGATAAAACTTAAATTCCTCATATTTCATCCTTTATTTTCAAATTTAACCGAGCCTTTATCAAAACGGAGGAAGATTAGGACGGGCAGGCGGAACCGCTCCTTTTTCCTCATTAAGATACGCGGCGGAAACAAACATCGGTTTGCGATTCCACAACGCATAGACTTTATCAACAAGCCCTTCCGTATTGATGCGAATCTCTCCCAAACCGCATCCGTCGGCTGAATTGAAGGGATCGGAACGGTTCATCGGAACAGTCAGTTCCGGCAAGCCCGTCGGCGCGTAAGGCCAGGGCCAAGCGGTAGAAAGCAGACCGTGAAAATGAATATTGCCAATTTTATTTGTTAAAACCTGATGCGTATGCCCATGAATAACCGCGCATTTTTGAAAACGTTTCAGAACAGCCTGAACCTTTTCCGCGTCCTCCGTCCAGAAATTCCAGTTCCGGTACAGTTTGTAGAGCGGCGAATGCGAAAAAATCACCGCCGGCTTGTCGTCCGGCCAGTCCTCCAACGTTTTCTCAAGCCACGCGATCTGTTCGTCCCCGACAAAAAACGGACGCTGCGTCTGATTATCCAAACCGGCTACCGTCCTCATTCTTTCCATGGGGCTAAGACCGGCCGACGTCCAGAAATCCTCCTCGTTCACGCTCATCAGACAAACAAAACGTGCGCCGTGACTGTCGAACGTCCAACGCGGAGAACCAAATAGAGACTGCCATTTTTCTCCCATGTCGTAGTACCAGTCGTGCTCGCCGACCATCACGCGAAGTCGATCCCGATATTTCAACCCGCTCAGGATCTCGGCCCCAAGTTCCAGCTCTTCCGGACGTCCAAGCTGCGCCAGATCGCCGCCGTAGAAAATGACGTCGGGAGCCTCTTCCATTGCGTTCACATCCTCGACGGCCCGAAGCAACGCATTCACAAAACGATCGTTTACCTCTTTCCGATAAAGATGAGAATCCGAAATATACGCAATTCGAAAAGACGTCTCGCCGCCTTGAACGTCGTCTCCAAACACAAATTTCATCGACTGAAAAGACCCGACGCCCGCGGCTCCCGCGGCAAGCGCGCCTTTCATACTCGCCGCGGCAATTTTCAGAAAACTGCGTCGATCCAGATTCGCCAGGTCTGAAAAAAACTCTCTGCGTTCCCGTTCCGCACGGGTTTCAAGATTTTCACGAAGATAACGGACGCTCATTGTTCGACTCCTTTCCGTCGGCTCTGGTCATGGTAAATTTCAAAAGTCAAAACCTTACGCGCGGCGGC
>CAZWOV010000226.1:0-2051 GCA_964635645.1 uncultured Planctomycetaceae bacterium
CTTTTCTGTAGTCTGGCAGAAAAAGCCGGATTGAATGTCACTGCCGTTGAGTTGCCGGGGCACGCGATGTGCTGGGTTTATCTTTCCGATGGAGAACGATTGGAGGTTGAAACGACCTGCGACACATGGTTCAAATATCGGAACGACCCGGAAACGCAGAAAAGAGTGATCTGCAAACTGATTCGAGACGCTTCGCCGCAGATGAAAGAGCAATCGGACGCGATACTTCTTTCCCAGGTTCCGCATCCCATTTCGGATAAGCGGCTAATTGCGAAAATTTACTACAATCGGGGAGTTGATCTTTTAGCCGTTAACGATTATGCCGGCGCTCTTGAAGCGAACGCGATTGCGTATTGTTTGGACCCGCAGAGTGAAACGACGTTTGGGAACCTTTTGGCGACGATGAATAATTGGGCGATTTCTCTGTGCAAGGATGGAGATTACGCGGCCGCTTCGGCTCTTTTGAAAACAGGGCTTAAGTATAAACCGGATTATCCGCCGTTCAGAAATAATCATACCCATGTTTATCATTACTGGGTTCGGGATCTTTACGAAAAGGGACAGGTTAAGGAGGCGCTGCGCGTGGCGGGTATTGCCGCGGATGAACAGCCTGAACAGAAAAAACATTTCGTTGAACTTCAAAATCAGATTCGGCAAACGATAGTCGTCGGCGAAAGCGAAAGTAATACGTACCGATGAAGAAAGGCGAGAGGATTGCCGTTTATTCGGCCGTCTGCCGATAAAATAAATTTCAGTTTTCCGTTTCCGGAGAATTTATCCATTTTTTCTTCGGAAGATTTCTCCCGAACAGCCGATTTCACGTCGGCTGTTTTTTTATTTACCGTTGCTTTTATTGGTATTTGTTTCGTCTGAAATTTTTCAGTTATGTTTTTTAGAGAATCGGCGCGGTTCTGTGAAATTAAATACTGAAGAAATCATTACTGTGAAAAATAAAGGACTTGCGCGATAGAATGTCAATCGACCAATTCCATTGCCGCGCATTGTTTCGAGAAAAATACGGACGTTTATTTTCCTGAAAAATAGTCGTATCGACAGTATTTCATAGGGTATGCGGCTATCTCAAAAAGCAGAGAAGCGTTTCGGCGGCAGGGCTGAAACGCTCCGTCATGATTTTTAATCGACGATATTTTTTTAAATCAATAAATTGATTCCATTTTGCGTTTTGCCGGAATGTCGATTGAGATTTCAAGGATTTCCGCCAGATCGCGCAAAGCGTTGCGCATGTCTTTTTGCATTGAATAGAGGCTCATGCGGGTATCGTCGGAAGAAATAGAGGACATATCGGCCGGGGCGTAGTTTGGATCATCGGGATTTTCACTTGTCGCTTTTCCTTTTTTAGGAAGTCCGGTTCGATCGTACATTTCGGAAATACTTCGAATCGAACGCGCGACCTTCATGTAATTGGCGTTTCCTTCATGCATTTGACGCAGAGCGGAATCTGAATTGTTGAAAATCCAGGCGAACGAACTGGAAATAGCCTTGGTGCGCTGTTTCCAGAGCCGAATCTGGTAAGCTTCTTCGTCTTGTCCCATCGTACGGGCCGTCAGACGTTTTTTGGGATTTTTTTCAACTTCTCCTTCAACGCCTTCCTGGAGATAGTAATCCGATTCATATTCGTATTTCATGCAGGTCAGGAATAGTTTTGCGAAAGTTAATGAAATTTCGTCCGGCTTTTTACCAACGGCTTTCAGCGCGTCGTCCGAGAGACGCAGTTTGCAGAAAGAGACGGCGGAAATAATTCGGCGTTCCATGTCGCGGCGGAAATACTGGCTGTCGAGCGATTTGTTCTGACGGCTGGCCGATTCGAAAAGCTGTTTCGCAATTTCGCCTTTAGCTCCAGGATATCCGACATATCCCAGCGCTTCGAGAGACGTCAATCGCTTCCACTGAACTTCCGGCGCTTCGTTGGCGTCTCCTTTGGCCAGCGGAGCAAACGCAAAACGCGCGAAGATTTTTGCGAACGCTTCCCGTTCAGAAGCGGATTTGAGACCGCATTCCGCATGACGCGCCAACCCTTTCAAGGCCGCAAT
>CAZWOV010000226.1:2061-5245 GCA_964635645.1 uncultured Planctomycetaceae bacterium
ACGGAGTCTTCCGAGGCGGCTACTTCTTTCAGGAATGGAACCGCTTTTGCATATGGAACCGGTTTTACGCCGCGTTTTTGTACGCTGTTCAGCTCTCCAATCATCAAAACTGCATTGAAAGGAACGACTTTTTTACCCTTCTTGCCAGCCTGGGCTTTAAGTATATCGAAAATCATGTCCAGGGCCAGAGCATAGCCCTTGCTTTCTTTTTCTGCCAGCGGAGCTAAAGAGTTCAGCAGATTATTCTTGGCGATTGAGATTTTGGCTTCGTCCGATTCCCACTGCGTTATTAGTTGAAATTCCAGATAATTTTTGACTATTTTCCGGCTGTTGTCGTCCAACCCTTTATCCAGCGCGTCGATAGCTTTTGTCTGGTACGACGCGGAACTGTAGTCCTGACCGAAAACCTGGGAACCGATGAAACCAACGCAGAGAAAACTGCTGAGAAGTATCGCTACTTGAAGGTAAGTCTTTTTCATGGGGCTTTTTCAACTCTTTTGAAAATCCGCAAAACTCCCGTAGACAAAACGAAATCTATCGGGTAAAATAAAAAACTGAAGAGGAATCAGAGTACCCAACGTCCGTTACTCTCCAATATTCTATAGAGTACACCGAATTGTCCGGAACGTCAAGCGTTTTTGAGCTGTATGGGGAAAAAAGTTTAAAATTTTTTAATATTTAGGAGGTTCTATGAATAAAAATGAAAAAGTTTTCCCAATTTCACTGATTCTGCCTTTGGTCTTGTTTTTGGTTTTGGGGTCTGCGGAATCTTATCTGCTGCAAATAAAAAATTTTCCTTTGAGTTATCCAATCGTTTATTCTCTGAAAATCCTCCTCGTAGGAGCGACGGTTCTCTGTTGCTTTCCTCTTTGGGTTCATTCTTTCCGATTCGCCTGGAATCGATGGACCGTAATCGCGTTATTTTGCGGTATTCCGGCCGCGGCTCTCTGGGTTTTATTAAGTTGGATACCGGTTTCGATTCCGGGAATTTCAGGAGGCCGGGCCGCCTTTAATCCTTTTGAATCATGCGCGTCTGTTGGAGCCGCCTGGCGTTTTTGGGGGGTGAGGATGATTGGATTGGCGTTGTTGACTCCGTTTATTGAAGAAATGTTTTTAAGAGGATTTCTTCTTCGTTTTATTGAAGAAGACGAGGATTGGCAAAAACGGCAAATAGGGAAGTATTCTTTCAGAGCGTGGATTGCCGTTTGCGTTTATGCGGCGTTAACTCACCCTGAACTGTGCGCGGCTATCGTCTGGTTTTGTCTGGGAACATGGATTGTTTCACGCACGAAAAATATCTGGGATGCGGTCTCTTTCCATATCGGCACAAACGCGGCTCTTGGGATTTATGTTTTATTTAGCGGAGCGTGGGATCTTCTGTAATTTTTGAATTTTGGAATCTGCAAATTCAGGTATTTCATTCAGTCGGGGCCATTGATTCGGTCCATTGGTTCAGTCGGGTTCATTGATTCGGTCGGATTCATTTAGAGCGGTTAAACGGCGTAAAACTGAACTGAAAAAAGAATGTTTTTAACAGTTAGTACGCATAAATAGCCGTAGAATGCGTCGGCGTAACGATTGGTTATTGAGATAGGATTGTTTTTTATGAAAATAGAAAAACGACGCCGATATGACTCGACGCCGTTTGAATATTGAATTTAAGTCCTACGAAACCTGTCTAGGCAACGTAGACCTGTTTGGGCCGCGTTTCTTTTCAGAAATTCAGTCGAAAAAACGTCTTAAAATTCTGAAGACGACGTTGCGGAAGAACTTTCTGCGGGAGCAACCGTTTCCGCCGCCGCTTTAGCCATTTTGATCAGCTGAATCCCTTGGAGTACTTCCTGTTTTGAGAAATTTGTCGTCGTGACTCCATTGGCGTGGAGTACCGTTTCAGACGCCAGCTTTTCAATCGGCGTTCCGCTGCTAAGATGCCATGCGGCAAATTGAGCGCTGCGCAGGTCGGTACTTCCAAGATTTTCTACGACGAAAACAACTTCGGCTTTATTCGTGACTTCATTAATCGGGCAAATTTCGTAAGCCATATTGGCATTGGGTTCAGGTTTTCCATATTCCAGACAAACCGACTGGTATTTGACTGCGGTAACCGCTTCGGCCGGAACGTTTTGGAAACCTCCCATTCCGCCGTTCATTCCTCCGCCTCCGCCGTTCATTCCTCCGCCGCCCATGAGCTGACCGCCGCCCATATCCTGCCCCATAATAGGACGCGTGCCAAAGGCTTTCGGCATGCGAACGCTCAGCGGTTTATCGGTTTTGTTCTTTACGAAGACCTTTCCCCCTTTCATCGCGCCCTGAATGACTCCGACTTCAATCTGGTCGTCCGCAATTGCCTGGAAAAGATCCACTTCTTCCGCCCCTTCCAGCGCTCTGTCGGCAAGTTTTACCGTTTTGGCGCCTTTGGCGAGATTTTTTACCTTAAGTTTGGCTTCCTGCGCCGCGTTATCCGCAAAGGAAACGCCGCCAAACGCCATCATGAGAAGCAAGCTGAGAGTCGCTGTCAAAATACGGGACATAATTTTTCTCCCAATGAAATTCTGGGTTTGTGAATTTTGTTCTATAAATTCAACGCGGACGGGAGGAAAGGGACCCCAACCGCGGATTTTTCCGTCTATTTTATTTTTATTCGGGAAAAAATCAACTGAATTTCACAGTTTTCAGCGCTTTTTCCACGATGAAACTAAATTTTCACAGGCGTAATACGCACAGATGGAATAATCGGAATGAAATGGCGAAAAGAAAATACGGACAATCGAATCAGGTTTCACGTCTGCGTTTTTTTTCCGAAATTTTATCCGTTTTTCCGAACGTATTTATTTATTTTGCATTGCAGTTCGGGATCCTTTGGCAACGGAAGCTGAATGGCCTTGCCGGATTCTGCCGCGGCGTAAATACCGAGGATAATTTCCACGGAACGACGCCCTTCAGGTCCGTTGACTTTTGGCTCCGTATCGGTTTCGACGGCGCGAATCATATCGGCAAAAAGTTTAGCGTGTCCTTTGAAACTGATAGCCGCCGGGTCTGCCGCGCCGCCGCCGGAGCTTTTGGAAGCGTTCATCTCTTCTTTCACTTTTGCGTCTTCCGGGATCTCTTCTGCGAAATCCCATCGAACAATATCCTCTTCTTCAATTACGGCGGAGCCTTTCGAGCCATGAATCTCAACTTTTTT
>CAZWOV010000227.1:0-5219 GCA_964635645.1 uncultured Planctomycetaceae bacterium
TAATCTTGGTCCCACGCTTGCGCCCGACGCCGCCTGGCAATTTCTCCAGGGCGTTGAATCGCTTCCGTTGCGCATGGAACGTCACAGTCAAAACGCGCTGGCAACGGCAAAATTTCTGAAGAATCATCCCAAAGTCGCCTGGGTCCGTTACCCCGGTCTTGAAAACGACCCAAGTTTCACGCTGACTCAAAAATACCTGACGCGCGGAGCGGGAGGAATGGTCGTCTTTGGTGTTCATGGAGGAGATCTGGCCGCCCAAAAACTGGCCGATAATATCCCGCTTTTCAGCATCATGGCAAATGTTGGAGACGCGCGAAGCCTCGTCATTCATCCCGCAAGCGCTACCCATTCCCAATTGTCGGACGACGCTCTTCGAGCCGCCGGTATTCTGCCGGAAATGCTCCGTCTCTCCATTGGACTCGAACATATCGACGACATTCTCGGCGCATTGTCCGACGGTCTGGAACAGATCTGATTTCAAAACGGCGGGAACCCTCTCGCCGTTGATTTTCCTTAACGTCCTTTCACATTTCACGAACGGTCAAAAGAATGCCAGACGACCATAACTTTTCAAAAGACAAAACCGATTCGGAATTAATCTTGTTCTTCGAAAACGACTTCGTATGGGAGAAAACGGAGACTGCGGAATGTTCTTTTACCAAACAAAATAAAGAATCCGATCCGGAAGATTTCCCGGACGATCTCCTGACATTCGCAGAAGAAAACATCGTCGAAGAAGAGGAGAAGGAAGAGGAAGAAAAAGACGATCTATTTACCTTCGCAAACGAAACTGCGATCCAGGAAACGGAAACTTTTTTTCAGGCGCTTCGGGAACAGGATCTGGCTCGGATTCAGGAATTGACGTCAAACGGCGAAAACCTCGACCGTTCCGACGCTTACGGATGGACGCCGCTTCAAATCGCCGCTGGAACCGGATCTCTGGAAATCGTCAAATTTCTTGTGGAACACGGCGCCAAAATGGATACGGCCAAACTTCCGCTTTTTTTCGCGGCAAATTCCGGAGCGTTGGATCTGGTCCGTTTTTTACTTGAAAAATTTTCCATTTCACCTTTTATCCTCGATCCTGACGGCAACTCCCTCCTCCACTATGCGGCGGAAAGTCATTCCCCTGAACTGGTCCGTTTTCTTCTGAAAACGGGGATTCAAATCAATCTTCAGGGAAAAGCCAGACTCACGGCGCTGGAACGGGCCGCCCGCGACGGAGATTTTCAAACAATCCGCTTATTGGTCGAAGCAGGCGCCGAAATCAATTCTGAAGGTGGACGGTGGAGCGCGCCTCTTTCAGAGATACGAAACCCGTTTTATCATGAGATTTTTCTCTATGGACCGCCAATTTATGCCGCGGCGGCAACCGGCCGTCTCGACGTCGTCCAATATCTTGCGGAACATGGAGCCGATATTAATGCCAAAGATTGCGAAGGACGAACGGTTCTTCACGCGGCGGCAAGAGCAAAAAATCCAAACGTAATGCAGTTGCTGCTTAAATTAGGAGCCGAATAAAACGACGCGCCCGGTCCCGCGCCCGTCGCGGCAATCATTTACCCAAAATCTCATTAATCTTTTAACCTTCTCTTTCCAACATCTGAAAACAGCAATATCGTCATAAAAAATCGCGTTGGCAAAGGAAATCCCAACTCCTTTGCCAACGCGGCTACAGAAACACGACGTTAATTCCGCCAACTTTTCAGTAAAATCTCAGGCAATCACTCCGGAACCTCGCCGCCAAAACGGTCAAGATAGATTTTCCAACGTTCGGTAATCATATCCTTAAGTTCATCGTCAATCTCGAATTTATTCTTTTTATAGTTCTTATGCTCTTCGGCATAACGCTCCAATCCCGGACGCATTTTCTCAAAATCGCCAAGCTGCAATTGATCGTAAACCTTCTCCATGACGCCCACTTTATCCGCGCAAAGATCTTCGTAACGAATCTCAATCAGATTTTCCGGAGGAATATCCGCCGTATCGCGAATATATGCGCGGTACATCCGTTCAAGAGATTCGAAAACCAGTTCTTCAAGATACGCTCCATTGGAAAACTGAAACGCCTCGCTCGTAAGAAAACGTTTCCAGAGGTTCACCGTAGAGGCGTACATCGTGTAGGGATTTCGCGAAATATGAATAAATTTGGCGTTAGGATACATTTCTCGCAAAACGCGAATTCGGGCGGTATGCGTCGGAGATTTCATCACCAGTTGCCGATCGTCGCGAAACGTAAGAGCCTTCACAAACCAATGAAGACCGTTTTTCCATGTTTTCATCTCATCTTCCGTCAAATCGGAAAGATCAAGATATTTTTGAAGCGACTCGTAACGCCCCTTCCACTTCATATTATTGGGAAAAGCAAGATGAAGGTAAGGAGACGGTATCCCCATTGCGCAAAGAGCAAATTCATCTTCCTGCGGAGTATTCCAGCCAAACGCCACGTTATCCATCGGACGTTTATCCGGAAGACGAAGAATCGACGTGATCAATTTTCGGGAAACAAGGAAAAACTGAGGGGCAAAACACGAAAAAGTATCGGGGCAATTGAACTGAGGATCCCGCATCAGAATCTCATGAAGCATTGTTGTGCCGGAACGCCAGTGTCCAACAATAAACACCGGCTCTTTCTTTAATTCCATCGCATTTACTTTGGAACCAATGGTCATCCGCTGATAAAAAGCAAGAGTGGAACAGACGCAACTCGCAAAAATATTGATCGCGGCCATCGGCCAACGGATCGGATTAATCAAAAAACAGTTGCGCGCAAGAAGCTTAAAAAAGGACGTAAAAAGCATCCCGTTCCAGATTCGCGGCACCCACGCTTTATCTTTAAATCCGCCGACTTCTTTAACTTTTACGTGACCAGTATCTTTTTTTGCCATATTTTTGTTCCTTAATCGAACAGTTTCCAATTTCCGTTTTTCCGCAAGCCGTTTGAAGATAACGACTCCAGAGAGTCTTCTGACGATGCGGGCGTAAACTGTCGTCAAGTATACCAGATTTTAAACATTTGAGAAGGGAGAGTAACCCCAATATTGAAAATTTTATGGTTTTTCTTCACTAAAATTTACTTTTTTGACACAAAATTTCTCTTTCTTCAGCAATCACGATTTACCGATATTTTTTTCAAAAAAATTTTTCTCGCGCAAAATATCCGAAGGGGAGCTTTACTTTTCTCAATTTTTACGTAAAATAATAACGTTGACGCTAAACGCAGCGAACCGTTGCCTCCCTGTTTTAAAACCGACGGAGAGATAAACTCGCGAAAACGTTTCATCGGAAAACGTTTCCCTCTCCTGTCGGCGTTGAAATTTCCACGAATAAATTATGCGCGACATTTTTTATCGAACCAAAAAACTCGACAATTTAACGCTTCGCGGGTCCTCGCGCGCCAGCGTTCAATCATTCTGGAATATTCCGGAATATGAAACGGGACTGGATATCGGAGCGCATCCGTGGGACTTAACTTCTTCGATCCGACGCCTTTTCATTTCCCATACGCATCGCGACCATATCGGAGGACTCTATCAGTTCATCGCGCGCCGACGAAAACTCAACCTTCCCCCGCCCCAGATTTTCGTTCCCGCCCAGACGCTTCACTCCGTTGAAAAATTTCTAAACGTCTGGCAGGAACTCGACGATTCGTCCTTCGAATTTACTCTTTCCCCACTCTCTCCCGGCGATCGGGTCCATTGGAAAACGAACGGCGGAATACTGGAACTGGAAGCGTTTCCTACCTTTCACCGCGTTCCGTCTCTCGGATACGTTATTTATGAAAATGGAGTTCCGCAGGTCGCCTATTCTGGCGATACTCTCCCCGACGCGCTCGATGAAAATCCTGTTTGTTACCGCGCCAAAATTCTTATCATGGAAATGACTTCCGCCGACAACCTCTATTCTCCCGATTCTATTCACGCTTTCGGACATACTCATTTTCAGGATATTCTTGAGCGCCGGGAACGTTTCGAAAATCGATACGTTATCTTGAGCCACTTTACGTGTCGGCAAAGTATGAATCTTCTTTGCCGACATGTCGCCCAGGCCTTCCCCGATAGACTCGAAGGAAGACTGATTGTCTGGTAAGACGAGACGTTTCACCCAAAAAGTTTCCCGACCTTACCAGATTTATTGCACCTGACAAAATCTTTATCCGATAAACAAAAAGCGCGTGTTTCGGCTTGCTTGACTTATCCGGCTTCGTAAGACGGCCTCCTCCCGAAAGCGGAGGAACCGTTCTCCTTTCGGACAAATTGAAACTTTTTACGTTTTCCGGGCAACGCCTGAAGAAGTTGAATACGTTGCGTTTTCAACGTTTGTTCCATCGCGTTTCTTCTCCGAACGTATTTTGAGCCGGAGAAGATTTGTTTTCCCGCGCTTTCCAAACGGAAACGTCCGGACCATAGTCGGTTCGCCCCTTTTTACCTCAAGAAAGAAGAGTATTCGCTTGGACCATCCATTTCCAGAAGACGAACCGTATCGGCGTAAATTACTTGCCGACGCGGGATTTGATCCGGAACAACACGGAAGAATTCGGTCCATTATCGGCCCGGCGGAGCTTAAAGCAATCGTCCGCGCCTTTCGTTCGTATCCTTCTGTTTACCAACCCGGTCTGCGGGCTCCGGAACGCGAACGTGAAACAGATTCTCACGGTCTGGAAAACGTTTGGTCGCGCATATTTCGCGCAAATCTCCATATTCATACGCGCTATTCCGACGGACGATTTTCCATTCCCGTTCTTCTACGTCAAGCCGCGGCGTACGCGGACGCCGTCGCGTCCGTTTTGCCATACGGCGCCCCCGCGCCATTCGCTCCGTTCACTATCGGAGTCACAGACCATAACCGCGTAGACGGATGCGCCGAAATAATTCAGAGAATTTTTGAAACGCCCAGAAAATTCAGAAATCTCCGCGTCGTTCTCGGGTCGGAAGTTACGGTTCGCCTCCGAAACATTTATCAATTCCAGTTTCAGGAAAAACGTCACGTTCATTTTCTCATGACTGGAATTACTCCGCAGGATCCCGCCCTACGGGAATTTTTCCAGCCTTTCGCCAATTCCACGCCGCCAACTCAACGCGGATTTCACGGAGCGCCGTCGGTTACCCTGACGCAACTGGCCAGAGAGCTCAAGGAACAGCGTTTCGGGAATCTTTCCATGGCCCATCCGTCAAGGGTCCAGTTCAAGAAATTTCTCGTTAATCCTGAATTTGCGACGG
>CAZWOV010000228.1:0-5205 GCA_964635645.1 uncultured Planctomycetaceae bacterium
AAAAATTCCAAAAATTCCCCAAAAGGGCGCCGGGGGGGCTTGCGCAAAAAGTAAAAAATGTTAAACTTTTAAAATATGTCCGACGATCCGCGTCCGTCCCGGTTAGCCGCCTTCGCGACCCATGTCCGTCGCGGCGGAAGTCTATTTCGTATTAGAAATTCTGACTGGAGACAGGCGGTATCTCCTGTTATCTCCAGTTTACCGCATTGAAAGAAAGAGGAAAATGAGTACGTCCAAACCGAAAACGATGTTTGAAAAGATCTGGGAGCGCCATATCGTTCACGCTGAAGAAGGCAAGCAGACGATCCTCTATATTGACCTGCAGCTGGTTCACGAAGTAACAAGCCCCCAAGCCTTTGAAGGTCTGCATCTGAATGGACGCTCGGTGCGTCGCAAAGACAAAACGTTTGCCGTTCCAGACCATAACGTACCAACGACGGACCGTTCGGAACCAATTAAAGACGAGATTGCAAAAAAGCAGATCGATACGTTGCGTCAAAATGCGAATGATTTCGGTATTACCCTGTTTGACGTCGGCGATCCGCGTCAGGGAGTCTGCCACGTAATGGGTCCCGAACAGGGATTAACGCAACCGGGTATGACGATCGTATGCGGCGACAGCCACACCGCCACGCACGGCGCGTTCGGAGCCTTGGCGTTTGGTATCGGCACGTCGGAGGTGGAACACGTCCTCGCAACGCAGACGCTTCTTCAATACAAACCCAAAACCCTTGAAATTCGCGTCAACGGCCAGTTGAAACCCGGCGTAACAGCCAAAGACGTCATTCTTTTTATCATTGGTAAACTCGGAGTTGCCGACGGTACGGGATACTGCGTTGAATATACCGGCGAAGCGATTCGCTCGCTCAGCATGGAAGGCCGAATGACCCTGTGCAACATGTCGATTGAAATGGGCGCCCGCGCCGGCATGGTCGCGCCGGATGAAACGACTTTCGAATATCTTAAAGGACGTCCTTACGCTCCCCAGGGCGCCGATTTCGATAAAGCAATTGAAAAATGGAAATCGTTTGCCTCGGATGAAGGCGCGGAATACGACAGAGTCGTCATTCTGGACGCCGCGGAAATTACTCCGATGGTCACGTGGGGAACCAATCCCGGTCAGGTTATGCCAATGGACGGCGTCATTCCCCGTCCGGCTGATTTTTCTGATGAAACAGAGCGTAAATCCTGCGAAGCGGCTCTCGCGTACATGGGATTTCAGGGCGGAGAAAAAATGACGGAAATCGCCGTCGACTACTGTTTTATCGGCTCGTGCACAAACGGTCGAATTGAAGACCTTCGCGCCGCCGCGGCAGTCGCAAAGGGCAAAAAAGTCGCTCCCGGAGTCACGGCTCTCGTCGTTCCCGGTACCGGTCTGGTTAAACAGCAGGCGGAAAAAGAGGGTTTGGACGTCATTTTCAAAGAAGCCGGGTTTGAGTGGCGCGAAGCGGGTTGCTCCATGTGTCTTGCCATGAATCCGGATAAACTCCAGCCCGGACAGCGTTGCGCCTCGACTTCCAATCGCAACTTTGAAGGCCGTCAGGGAAAAGGCGGACGTACGCACCTGGTTTCTCCCGCAATGGCGGCCGCCGCGGCCTGCGCCGGACATTTTGTCGCAGAGGCAAAATGATTCAGCGGACCGAATGATTAAAAATTCTCAAAAAATGAACCCGAGCGATTTGAATTTCGCTCGGGTTCATTTTTTTATTATTGAAAGGCACGAAAAACGATCAGATTTTTCGTTCTTCTAAAGAAGAGTAACGCCCGCTTCCGCGTACTCTTTAATCATTTCTTCAGGCCAAAGACCGCAGGCGACTTCTCCCACATGGCAACACCGCAACATAAACATACAGAGCCTCGATTGTCCAATTCCGCCGCCCATTGTCTGAGGAAGCTCTCCTTTCAGCAACGCCTGATGGAACGGAAGTTTGGAGCGCTCCTGAAAACCACGAATTTCCAACTGACGCAATAACGTTTCAGCATTAACCCGAATCCCCATGGAAGAGAGTTCAAAGGCGCGTTCCAAAACGGGATTCCAAACAAGAATGTCCCCGTTCAATCCAATCCCGCCGTCTTCGCGCGGCGTGGTCCAATCGTCATAGTCCGGAGCTCTTCCATCGTGAATAGATCCATTTTTAAGCGTCCCCCCAATACCGAGCAGAAAAATAGCGCCATACTTTCTGCAATATGCCGACTCGCGTTCCAACGGCGTAGCGTCGGGCATTTCATCGCAAAGAGTCTGGGATGAAACAAAAGTAATCTTCTCCGGTAAAATAGGGGTTACGCCCGGATGATTATCCGCAACAAAACGTTCCGTTTCATAAAGAACAGAATAAATCTGCTCAACCGCTTCTTTGAGAGTCGCGGTATTCCGGTCTTCCGCCCTGATCACCTTGCACCAGTCCCACTGATCGACGTAGAAACTATGGAGACAATCCAGCGTTTCGTCGGGCCGAATCGCATTCATATCGGTATAAAGCCCCTCGCCCGGCTGAAAATCATACCTTTTCAGAGCAAAACGCTTCCATTTTGCCAGAGACTGGACTAGTTCCGCCTCGCACCCCGCCTGCCGCACATGAAATGAGACGGGTTTTTCAATTCCGTTCAGGTCGTCGTTCAGCCCTGTTTTACTCCGAACAAAAAGAGGCGCGGTAACGCGCTGAAGATTGAGCTTTGCTGACAATTCGCTTTCAAAATGGTCCTTCAACTGCTTGATCGCGCGTTCCACTTCACGCAAACCAAGCAACGGTTTATACCCCGCGGGAACAGTCATGATTTTCCTCCTGAATGACGGACAAATTTCAATAGCAGGACAGACCGGAGCTGCTTCGGTTTCGCCATCAAGTATATCGAATCCCGGATTTTTGTCAATAGGTAACCGCAAGAGAAAACTGAAAAATGAAAAAATCCTCAAAAACGTTCGGGGGGTGGTAGTAATCAAACGATTTTATGCTATACTTAATTAAATATATTTATGACAGAATCCTTACTTTTGAGAATCCATTCCGTTCTTTTCCAATATGCCTGAATTTCAACTCGTAGCGCCATTTAAACCGTCGGGCGACCAGCCGGACGCAATCTGTAAACTGGTCGCCGGCATTCGCGCCGGTGAAAAAGTCCAAAATCTGATGGGAGTCACCGGTTCAGGAAAAACCTTCACCATGGCGAATGTCATTCAGCAAATCCAACGGCCTACGCTCGTCATGTCGCACAACAAAACGCTGGCGGCGCAGCTTTTCTCTGAATTTAAAGCGTTCTTTCCGCACAACGCCGTCACATATTTCGTGAGTTACTACGACTATTATCAGCCGGAAGCCTACATTCCGCAACGCGATATCTACATAGAAAAGGACGCCGCGGTCAATCAGGAAATTGATCGTCTCCGCCTGGCGACGACCAGCGCACTGGTAAGCCGGCGCGACGTCATCGTAGTGGCGAGCGTTTCGTCTATCTACGGCCTCGGGTCGCCGGAAGATTATCAAAAAATGGTCTTTTCACTTTCGATAAACCAAACGCTTGACAGAGACGAATTTCTTGCCAGACTGGTAGAAATGCAGTACGAACGAAACGACACGGACCCGGAGACGGGAAAATTCCGCGCCCGCGGCGACTGCGTAGAAATTTATCCTACCAACGAAGAATTCGGGTATCGAATTGAATTCTGGGGAGATACGGTAGAACAAATCTCAATAATTGATCCAACTTCGGGAGAAGTTTCTTCCCGTCTGGAAACCATAAGTATTTATCCGGCCAAGCATTTTGTTCTTCCTGAAGAACGAATCGGGGACGCCCTCTCCAAAATACGCCGCGAACTGGCTCAACAACTGGAATACTTCAAAGAACAGGGAAAACTTCTTGAAGCGCAACGTCTTTCGGCCAGAACGCGATACGATATTGAAATGCTTCAGCAGGTGGGATATTGTCCCGGCATAGAAAACTACAGCCAACCGCTTTCCGGCCGTGAACCGGGAAGCGCTCCGGATACGCTATTCAGTTTTTTTCCAAAAGATTTCCTGCTTTTTGTCGACGAGTCTCACGTAACAGTACCGCAAATTCGGGGAATGCAGACGGCGGACAGAAACCGCAAAAAAACGCTGGTCGAACACGGTTTTCGTCTGCCCAGCGCCATGGATAATCGCCCGCTCGCGTTCAGCGAATGGGAGGAAAGAGTCAATCAGGTTGTTTATGTTTCAGCGACCCCAGGTCCGTACGAACTGGAAAAAACGGGAGGAAAATACATTGAACAAATTATTCGTCCCACCGGTCTGCTCGATCCGGTTATCGAAGTAGTTCCCGCCTCGCCTTGCGCGGCAGGCGAATCGTCCGTCTCGCCGTTTCCCTCCGCCGGTCAGATACCGCACCTTCTTGAACAGGTTCGAGAACGCGCTTCCAAAGGCGAACGCGTCCTGGTCACGACGCTTACGAAACGTCTGGCCGAGGATCTCTCCGATTTCTTTCTTAAAAAAAACGTCCGGTGCAAATGGCTTCACAGCGAATTGGACGCTTTCGAACGAGTGGAACTGCTGCGCGAACTGCGCGAAGGAAAATTTGACGTTCTGGTCGGAGTTAACCTCCTTCGCGAAGGCCTCGACCTACCCGAAGTCTCTCTCGTGGCAATCCTCGACGCGGATAAAGAAGGGTTTCTACGCAGTGAAACTTCTTTAATGCAAACAATCGGACGTTCCGCCCGAAACGTCAACGCAAAAGTCATCCTATATGCCGATAAAATAACCGAAGCAATGCGCCGCGCTATCGACGAAACAGCCCGCAGACGCGAAATTCAAAATCAGTTCAATCAAGAACATGGAATCACCCCCAAAACAATCAGAAAAAACATCCATCTGGGAATCGAAAAAGAAGCGGAAGCCTTTCGCCAGGCAAACGCGGCTATCGGCCGGAAAAATGAAAACGAAATCATTACGGAACAGTACATTTCGGAACTGGAATCTGAAATGATGGACGCCGCGGAAAAGCTTGAGTTTGAACGCGCCGCCGCCATCCGCGACCGAATCGGAAAAATGCGCGAACAGATTGGAAAAAAAATCTCAGAAGTAAAAATAGAAAAAACTTCGGAAAGACGGAGGAGACGTCGCTGAAAACATTATTTCCCATTCAAAAAATAAGATCGCTTCCGTAACGAAAGCGATCTCGTTCATTGTCGGCCAATAAAATCAGAGGATTATTTCCCCTGCGATTTACGTTCTT
>CAZWOV010000229.1:0-5134 GCA_964635645.1 uncultured Planctomycetaceae bacterium
GCAAGCATCATTTCCAATTGCGGCAATCGGCTCAAATCTCCAGTTTTCACCGTCTCAAACGCGCTCATCGCCAAAGCGTAAAGTTCATCCTGCGTCGCATCTCGATTGGAAACGCTCGCATTCGACACGGAAGACGACGATTCAAGGACAGACGTTTCTGCCGCGTCAGCCGACAAAAGGATCCCCAGATTCAGGAGAACGGCAAATTTTGAAAATTTCGCATATTTTGAAAAAGTAACGCTGTTCATAAAATTCCTCGATAAATTGCTCTCTTTAGTTCGTTTTTTGATTTTCTGTTTTGAACGCTTCGCCAACTCGGAAAAACATAGCTCGGAAAGGCTCCGATTTAGAAAAAGATTCGACGCGAAAAACGCCGATTGGGCAAGGCTCCCGATTGAAAAAAGGGCCGATTGGAAAAGAGCCGACTCAAGTTCAGAGAATCCAGGGTTCTCGACTTGCGCGGACGCGAAGACGATTTGCCTCGTCGTCGTTGACGAACGTTTCAGTCCTGGGGTCAAAATTCAGCTCGCGCCCCAGAAGCCAACTCAGTGCGGAGACATGGCACGCGATATGAGAGGAACGAATCACATCCGCGCAGCAAACCGGCTGCCGACGGCTTTTCACGCAATCAAGAAAATTCCGCACGTGGTCGCGCGGATTGGTTCCTTCGACGTCGCCGTAAACGCCTTGAAGCGAATCGTCGGAAAGGAGTATTTTTCCGCTGTCGCCGGTTTCAACCCAACCGTCGGAACCTTCAAAACGAACGGGACATGTTCCAAGACCAAGCCATCCGTCGGGACGCATGACCAGTTTAACGCCGTTTTCATAAATCGCAAACATCCGATCGCCTTCCGCCCAATACCGAACGGGAGTACTGCCGTCCATTCCCAACGCCCACTGACAGAGATCCACCGTATGCGCACCCCAATCGAGATGACGGCATCCGGAATCAAAATCGTATTGACCGCGCCATGCGGACCAGCTGTTTTTTCCAATACCGGCATACGCTTCATTGAACGGACGCCAGGGAGCGGGACCAAGCCAGAGATCCCAGTCAAACTCTTCGCGGTCGGGAAGCGGCTGCGCGGGGAGCCATTTCGTTTCATGAAGCAAATAATAAATTGAGGCGTGAACCGTATGAATTTTTCCAAGTTTTCCGCTACGCGCCAGTTCGCAGGCGTAACGGAAATTTCGAACGCTGCGCCGTTGAGTCCCGCCCTGAAAAACCGTTCCGTAAAGTTTCATCGTTTCCGCCAGTTTTCGACACAAATCAATAGAAATCGCGCACGGCTTTTCACTGTAGACGTCCTTTCCGGCCCGCGCCGCATAAATCGAGGCGTGAGCGTGCCAGCGATCACCCGTAGCGATAAGAACCGCGTCGACGTCTCGACGTTCAAGAAGTTCCCGGAAGTCGCGGAACATCGCGACGTCGTTTGTCCCCTGCGCCTCCTCCGCCATGGTTTTCACCCTAATTCGGCGAGATTTCGCCACATCCGCAATAGCGGCGAATCGAACGTCCGGCTGATTCAGAAAAAATCCTAAATCGTAACCGCCGCGATGATTAATTCCGATACCGCCAAGAATGATTTTTTCACTTGCCGGAACCGTTCCGTCAAGTCCCAAAGCGGAAGAGGGAACAAATGCCGGAAGAACCGATATTCCGAAAGAAGCAGTTGATACTGCGGAGAGCCGGATTGTTTTCCGGAGAAACCGACGTCTGGAAAGGCTGGATTTTTTCATGGAGAACTCCGTTTGAAAATTAAATGGCAGGAAAACGCTATTTTACTCAAGTATAGCGCGCAGACGTAAAATGAAAAGGGGCGGGAGACCTTGATTCCCAAAAAGAACGCAAAAAACAGACGATTTCATGAAAAATTCCAGACAAAACGCGCCGTTTGTCAAATTCCCCCAAATCCGGAGCTTTCCAAAATGCTCAATCGGCGCCCAGCTTAATCGTTCAACGCCTCTTCGCCGGGAAAAAGTGCGGAACCATTACGGATTCCGCCTTCAACTCCTCTCTGAAAATTGAAAACCTCGGGAAAATCCCACTCCGCGTCGGAATCACGTCGCAGAACGTCGTTTCGATTTCAGTGGTTTTCAAGAAGAACTCAACCGGCGCCCCATTTCGGCAACCGACGCGGGGGGAGGAAGCTGGGAACGCCCTGTGGTTTCAGCCTTCGGGCAAAGATTTGTCCGTCGGTAAGAATAAACAGCGCGAGTCCGTCGCCGCCGAAGCAGAGATCCGTCACGGAAGCCTGACCGCCGCGCAGGGGACTTGGCAAAATCAGGCGCGTTCTCCCATTTCGGTCCAGAACGGAGACTCCGATTTCTGTCGCGGCGTAAAGCCTGCCGTCCGCGTCGAACGCGCATTTTCCCGTTCCCAGACCATCGCAGGAATCAGGCGTGTGAAACCAGTAGAAACGTTGGCCCAAAACCGGTTTTCCATCTTTTTCCAACTTAAAGCTCGAAGCAAAATGCGTTTCGCTCTCCATAACGGCCAACCATTGAAAATCAGGCGTTCCCCCCACGCCGACCGGAGCTTTGAGTGAATCTGAAACCATTTCCGGAACGCCGTCTTTGGGAATAAACCAGAGTTTACCCGCCTCCGCGTCGGTAAAATAAACGTTTCCGTTCTCCAAAACCGTAAGGTCGGAAACGACGATTCCGCTCGCTTTCTTTTCCCATTCCTCCGCGTCTGCCGGAAGAACCAAAAGTCCAAATTTTCCTCCAAACCAGATTGATCCGTCCGCGGCATACGCTCCGGAACATCCTTTCAGCGGCTCGGCCTCCTTCGGCAACGCGATTCTTTTTTCAAAGGCGCCGTCCTCTCCAAGAATCCCGATGGACCGGGTCGTTTCATCGACGCAGTAAACGCCCTTTCCTGGGGCGGAAAAAATCGCCAGAGGCGTTTTCACGTCCGCGCCGACAGGAACCCACGTTTCGTTTTCCTGAACAATCTGGTTGAAAAACGGGCTGAAATTCGGATTTGGTTTAGCCGCGACCGGTTCCGGATAATTTTTCCAGAGAAAACGCATGGCGTCCGGAAAAACAGCGGCGCCGTGCTTTCCCGAATGCGCTCCGGTTCCCCAGACCCACTGAACGTCGTATCCGGCAAATTCAAGCGAACGTTTCAGCGTGAGATTCGACGCCCACCAGTCCCCAATATCCCCCATGCACTGGTCTGAATGCCCATCCTGCATAAAAATCCGAATGGGTTTCGCCTCCGTCTTACGCACCAGCGCATGGTACTCCTGGGCGCCGCGCATCGCAACGTACGTTCCGACGGCGGAAAAGACGCGGCGAAATTGATCGGGCCTCTGCCATGCGAGCGAAAAGGCCCCGACGCCCCCGGTGCTTCCGCCTCCGCAACTTCGGTCGTTCGGATTTTTTGAAAGTAAAATCGGCAAGCCCTTCTTCGTCTTTTTCTTCTCTATTTCCGGAAAAATCTCCTCGACCAAAAATCGACAAAACGCGTCGCTCACGCCGTCAAACTGAAAGCTGCGGTTAAATCTCGGATTTTCAAATTCATTGGAAGGAACAAACCCGGGCGAAATCCCAATCCCAATAATCAGAGGAATCTCGCCCCGATGAATCAGATTATTAAAGACGTCCGGCGCACGGTATCCCAAGCCGTCCAGTCCAACGTAAACACAGGCGGGTCTCGTCCCGTCGTATTGATCTGGAACATAAACCGAAATATGGTTCACAGTCCCCGGAAATATTTTTGAATCACAAAACTGAAATTCAAAAATTTCTCCTTGAGGAACGCCGTCCTGGGGCAGAGAATCAGGTCCCGGTTCATACTCGTCCCAACACGGGCCGGAGGGAAGCGGATCCTCCCAGCTCTTAATCTGCGCCTCCGCCATGGAAAAAACTCCTGTCAAAAACATGGAAAAAACAAAGAAAGAAATGGATTTTTTCATGAAAACTCCGAATTAAATAAAGGCGACATGATCAATCCGGCCCAACCGGTCTCAACGCGAAAGGTCTGGGCGCATTCAGCCTACGGCAAACGTTTCGTCCGTAACCTCGCCAAAAAAACTGGCGTTCGCTAAACGCCAGTCTCCCTTCAATCCATTCAGACTCCGTAATCCCGCACAACGTATTCTCCGCGTCCCGGCATACGCAACAAAGCGTTGGCTTCCGGACTGTTGGTAAACTTTTCAACGGAAGAATCCATTTCTATTTTCCGGCCAAGCGTAAACGGAACTTTCGTCAGATCAACGCCGTCTTTAAGAAGAGACTGCGCGTTGGCCAACGCGCCCTCGACGCATTGACGAAGCATGGGATGATCGGAAATGGCGTCGAGACATTCCGACAGAAGAGCGGGGCGCCCCACGCGATACGAGATATTCCCCAGATGACAAAACGCCGTCGAATAAAGTCCCTCCTGAATTGGAGCGTTGAGTTTTTCCGGAGCGTTTTCACGAACGCAGTTAATGAAATTCTCAAAATGCGTTCCAGGCTGCGCTTTCGTAAATTCAATACTTTCATCAATCGGCATGGTTTCACCGGAATTTGCGACAAACGAGCCGCGACTCAAAATACCGTCTTCCGTAATGAATTGGGCCGTTTCAATCGGTTTCCAGTCCCCCTCTTTATCCCGCAGATTGCAGGACGAAAAATAACACGGAATCCCGTCCATTTCATAAAGAACGGCCTGAATCGTCGGCGTCTCCCCCTGATCGCGGTAATTGTCCTTCGGCGCGTTCACTATTCTTGCGCCGAAACTCAACGTTTTCTTTGGATGAACATAGGGATTTCCAAGAGCCAGACGGCACAAATCAAAGAAATGTACTCCGTTGTTTCCAATCTCGCCGTCGCCCGTATTCCAATACCAATGCCAGAGATAAGGCACGATATTTTGGCGGTAACGAACGTAATTAACCGGTCCAAGCCACAAATCCCAGTTCAGCGTCTGCGGCGGATCGATTTCCGGTTTAAATCCAATTCCGTTTCTGGGACGATTCGCATGAGCGAAAACAGCTTTCGGCTTGCCGTATTTTCCACTCTGAAAAGCCGCCGCAGTCTGACGCCACGCATCTACGCTGCGATTTTGAGTTCCGTGCTGAATCAAAACGCCGTACTTCTTCGCGGCGTTAACGAGTTGCCGCCCCTCGAAAATCGTGTGGCA
>CAZWOV010000230.1:0-5103 GCA_964635645.1 uncultured Planctomycetaceae bacterium
GTCCTCCGACATAATCCCGACCTCCTTTTCGTCGAGTTCGCCGTCAACGACGGCGGAGTTCCTTCCGATCTTGAGCGACAACGGATTGGAAGTATCGTTCGGCAAACCTGGGAAAATAATCCTGAAACCGATATCGTTTTCGTCTACGCCTTCTGCGTTCCGTTTGCTGAAAAAGTCCGCAAAGGAGAATCGCCTCAATCGGTAGAAGCAATGGAGACGGTTGCCGAAACCTGCGGAATCCCATCCATTAATTTCATGAAACGCGCCGTAAGCATGGAACAGGAAAAAAAATTAGTTTTCACGCCAACCGAAGCCCCCCTTCCGGAAAACGTCGTTCTCTGGTCAAACGACGGAACCCATCCGCTCGACGCAGGTCACGAACTTTATCTTCTGGACGTTCAGAACGCTTTTCACGCCATGAAAAACACAGCTCCGGCAGACCATCGAAAAAAATTAGAAAAAATAGATCTCAAAGACGAATTTCTCCATCCCCAAATGCTTGACGTCGTTCCTGAAATGCTCTCCGGAAACTGGCGAAAAGTGGAAAAAGGGGAAATTTGCTTCGGATTTACGCAATTCCTGGACGCTATTTGGACGACAAACGAACCGGGCGCCAAACTTACGTTTACTTTCAAAGGAAGAGAAGCCCAAATCTACGACGTCGTCGGACCGACCGGCGGGCAGGTTCGCGTCGCGGTCGATGGAAAAACGCTCGAAAAAACCCTTGCCAGATGCGACGCCTATTGCGTAAATTATTTCAGTTTCAGAATCGCGTCGTCGTTCGTCATTCAGAATCTGGATCCGGAATCCACGCACACGGTAACTCTTGAACTTTGCGAGGAGGAGCCGGACCGCGCCCAAATGGCGGACGGACGCCTCGTTAAACCGGAAGAAATCAAAAGCGAAAAATATCGGGGAAAAAATCTCTGGTTCAGCAAAATTCTTATCCGATAAATCTTCAAACAAAAAGCGAGCCGTCCGCAAAAACGACTCGCTTTTTTCATTTGGCTTTCATTTGGCTTCCCGTTTGGAACCGGTTTAACCTTTGCGTTTGATTTTCAATTCAAATTTTCCTATCGAACTCTGAATTGCCATTCGGCGTCAATCGTCGGCTTTTTCGTTTCCGGCATTTGGCCGTCAAAGAAACAGAAGAAGAAATTCTTACGATCAAAAAACTGATTAAAGAACCGATCTCCCCTGAATCCATGGACGGTCAGAGCTTCTCTTCCTTCCGACTTCAGAATCATTTCATCCGGGACAGCGTTCTCCTTAACCTGCCAGGAACGATGCTTTTCCGTAAGCGGTTTGCCGTTGGCAATCGTTTTTCCGTCCTTGCGATATTCAAATTCGTCTATCGTATTTCCGGAAAACATCCACGCGAGAAACGCGTCGTTCGTATCTTTGACGGAAGGCGCGTTAATCTTTGAGCGAACCGTCGCCGTTTCCGAACCGTCAAGCGTAAATTCCGTTACGAACGAAACAGGCTGCGGCATTCTGCCAAATCGATCTTTTTTCCGCATCCGTCCTTCAAAATGAAGCCGGACGGCTCCGCTCTCCAGCGTTTCGATACGCGACCAGACTTCCACCTCGTTCGCGTTGGAAAAATGCTCGCCGCGCGGTCCAAAACCATAGTCGGAATAAAGGAACCCATTGGCGAAAAGCTCTTTTCCCAGTTTTTTCGACGTAAATCCCTGAACGGCGCCGGAGCGGCTAAGCTCCAAAACGTAAAAATCGTTTTCAAAGCGCCATCCGCCCATTGTCGGCCGCAAAACGTAAGGGGCGTTGCCCTCCTCAACCGCTTTTTCCTCCGCGCGTTTGGGAGCTACGGCAACGCTCCACGCTCCTGGAATTTCTGCGTCGAGAGGTCCCTGAAGCGAGAACGCCGCGGTCAACCCTTTACGGCCGCGGTACTGATTCAGCCATCGAACGCGAGCGGGAAGCCGCTTTTCATCCATACTGAAAGTCACCGCGGCGTCGGACCATTCCGCCTCAATCCGCCCATTCCGCCAAAGCGGCTGATAGAAAGAATCGTAGAGGACGTCAAGCTCCATCGGGCGCCAGTAAATCCCGTGGCGCGAATTTACGTCCACATTCGCGTCGTTTCTGAAAATAAGCCGATCGCGTAAAAATCCCTCGGCCGTGTCCGCGCTCCATACGCTCGCTTTTGGACATTGAAAATAAACGGCGCAGTTCTGCGGCGCGCGTCCGCCCAACCATTCAACCGACGTCAGAAGCCGATCGTTTTCAACCCGGTAAGTCAAACGGCACGCGCTCGAACCGTAGCGTTTTTCAAAAACCAGAGTCTCCGGCTCCAATTTCACGCAGACGGCCGGAAGATCCGTTTCCTGCGAAAAATGCATTTCGCCAAGAAGCAGTTTCCCGTTCTGCGTCAGAGAAGAAAGAAGGCCCGTCGTGGCGTTGACAAACGCATTCCAATCTGAACCCGACAGCTTTAGCGTATTTTCCGGAACGGACTGCGTCTTGACAGAATCCACGGACGCAGAAAATTTCGGCGGATTAAAGGAAACTTCACGTAATGCGTAAACGTTGAACGCGAACGGTTCAAGACTCGCCGCCAGTTTCCCGTCCTTCACGTCCAGAACTTTTCCGCCGTTCATTTCCGTCGCGCGGTTCGTATCCGCCGGAATTTCCAACGAAAACGAAACCGGCGTATCGTTGAAGTTAATCAGGCCAATCGAACGTTTACCGTCCTTTTCATATCCAACGGCAAAAACTCCGTCCGGCGCGGAAATTCCAAGATAATCAAAATTCGCGTTCTGCATTTCGGGAAGCGCCTTGCGAATAGCGAACAGTTTTGCGTACGTTTCGATATTCCCAACCTCCTGCCCCTGGTAAATAAGCGGGATCCCGTCAATCAGCGCCGTCAGCGCGACGATTGCCCGAGCGCCCTCCGTTCCGTACCAAAGTTGAGAGCGAAGCGAATCGTGGCTTTCCGAATGACGTAAACGAAGCAGACCTTTCAAACTTCCGTACCGACACTCAAAAAGCCAGCGGCGAAGATCTGAAACATACTGTTTCGCCGATTGACCGCGAGCGGCCTGAAACACGCCGTAGCAACCGGAAAAATCGTAAACCGCGTCGCTGACGATACCGAAATAATCGGCTCCGACCTCCGCCAGCGTCCCGCCGCGAACGGGACTTTCCTCTTTCACTCCTTCGCGAATGGACTTCTGCATATTGAAACCCGCCTGAAGTCTTGAGAGACTTGCCCGCACATACGGAATATCCGGATTCCAGTTCGGAATTTTCGAACCGGAGACCGCGTCGATTCGATACCCGTCCACGCCGTAATTTTTCATGTAGTGCTTCGCGACCTGCTTCATGTACTCGCGCCACGTCGGCCAGTTAAAATCAAAACACCAGTAGTGAAACGTGGATCCGTCCTCGTCGTAGACGAGCCATTCCGGATGCTGTTTCGCGCGTTCAAATTCATTGCTTCCGCCGTGCGGAACGCAGTCCTGCATCACGTAAAATCCCCGCTCGTGAAGCCGCTTGACCAACGCGCGGTAATCGTCCCCGGTTCCCAGCCCTTCCTGGAATCGGTAATAGTCGCGCGGCCAGTAAATCCCGCGATCCTCAAGCGGCAGCATCCAGACGGAGTTCGCGCCGACTTCCGCAATGCGGTCCGCGAACGGAATCGCTTTCCGGAATCCGCCGAGATCCTGCATATTGCTGCCAATCGAGCCGCCGGGATGAAATGAATAAAGGAGCAGATTCTGAAATTCTTTCGGACGATCTTCCGGAACGACGATCCCAAGCCGTTCGTACCCTTCGTGAATACGCAGAAGCGCCGACTCCGCGTCCGTCGGCAGGAACCAGAGATACGTCGCGCCAAGTTCCTGTTCGTCGCCGGGCTTCATGCGGCTGAAAATCTGAAAAACCTGCGTAGCCTGAATCCCGCATTCGCCTTTTCGTTCAATTTCCGTCGCGCCGTAATCCATCGACGGGTCGTGATAGTCGATGAAGAAAACGGCCGTCCGTTTGGGAGAAAGCTGAACAATACCCGGACGTTCCCATGCGGAACGCCGCCCCGTCAATTCAGAGATAGGGGTTTTCGTCGGCGGAAACTGTCCCGGCGTAAAAAAGTACGCGGACGAATCGCCCTTAAGCGTGGGAAAACGCTGCCAGAAACCGCGGATTTTAAGCTCTTCTTCTCCTTTCCAACGGACCTTAACCTTTCGGCCGAGCATTTCACGTTTCACGTCCAGAAACCAGGTCAGATCCACTTCCCAACCGCCTGTCCGATACTTCAGAATCACGGATTCCGGCGTCGGCCGTTCCAGTCCAAGAAATTCGGTTTTATTCCACGCGACCCATTTCCCGTCCCGCGTATCTTTCTCTCCCTGATTCAAATCGAACGGCATGAACGCGTCGCCGTCAACCGTCCATGTCTCGCCCTGAAAGCGAACGGCATGAATCGCTCCCGTCGCCGAATCAAAATCAACGGCCGGCAAATTTGGAGAATCCGATTGAAGCGCAACGACTGAAGAGGCTTCCGCCGCGTTCAACGTCGAAATCATGAGAAAAACCCCGACGGCGAAACTGCTCAAAAATCGAAAACATCGGAAAAAATAATCCGGAAATCGAAAACATTCTGTTTGTTTCATGAAAAACTCCTGATTAAAGGCTGGCGAAAGGTCTGGATTTTCCACATTGGTTTCCTCGCCTTCCAAATTTTATTCAACTGAAATTTTCGGCAATATCCCATGGGAAAAAAACGAAACGCGCGATTCAAACCGCTGGAATTACGGCGCTTTCCCATGAAAAAAAACGAAACGCGCGATTCAAACCGCCGGAATTGCGGCGCTTTCCCATGGGAAAAAACGAAACGCGCGATTCAAGCCGCCGGAATTGCGGCGCTTTCCCATGGGAAAAAACGGGATACGCCGTCCAAAGCCGCGTTTCCAATCAAATTTCTCTCTTTTCCCCGGCTCCGCAATCCTTCCGACGTTTACTTAAGCGCCTTTCCCGGTTCCTGCGGCGGAAAGAAATTTTCAGACAGGAAATCAAGCTGTTTCATTTGCGAAAACGCAGTCAGAAAATCAGCCAGATTCAACGCGCATTCCACCGACGAATCGTAGA
>CAZWOV010000231.1:0-5081 GCA_964635645.1 uncultured Planctomycetaceae bacterium
TTCCTTACCGAAGCGTCTCAGGACGTCTGGAGCGTCTATTTGAATTCCGGCGCGAATGCGCTCCTGCTCGGCGCGGACGGAAACAAAATACCGGAACCCTCCGCGTTTGTTCTTCTGTTGTCGGCCGCCGGTTCTCTGTTCCTGCTGAAACGCAAAAAATGAGAACGTTGATTTCGTGAATCGGCGTATGTCGTTCCAAACAAAACTCCGGACCGTCTCTTCTTCGGTTTCCGGAGTTTTTTTGACGTTGGGGCGTCGGATGAGTATTCTGTCGAAATATTCGCCTCTTTTTTATTCTCCAGACGGCGTGAAATTTTCATGATGAATGAAAGACGTCCGCCAGAAATCTGTTTTGGGGCTGTTTTTTCTCTAAATTTTTTATTTTTTTGCCAAAAATTTAAAAAAATCAGGGGGGTCCCGGTCGAAAATGCTTTATTTCATGGTACAATAGATAAACTATGTGTAATGTGAGGACTTTTGTTCTCCAACACAAACATAGAATTAAAGAATTTGGGATCCCGGAGCGCCTCCTCCCTGCGGAACTATCTGGACGTTTTCGGATAGCGGTTAGTGAAATATCGGAGTTTTGGGACCGTTGTTTATCAGTTATTTCAGTTTTCCCCTGAGAAGTTAACTATGCAGAAATTTACGATTAAAAAAGGCCTTGACCTTCCGCTTGCCGGTCCGCCGGAACAGAAGGTCCACGGGGCGAAACCGGTCGGCAGAGTTGCGCTGATTGGGCCGGATTATGTAGGGTTGCGTCCCGCCATGTCTGTTCAGGTTGGCGATAAAGTAAAAATTGGTCAACCGCTTTTTACCGATATGAAGAATCCGGGCGTTCTCTTCACGTCGCCTGCCGGCGGTACGGTTGAATCCATTAATCGCGGCGAACGGCGCGCTTTTATGTCCGTCGTGATTAAAATCGACGGTAAGGAAGAAGAGCTTACTTTCGGAAAATACGACGCGGCGAAACTCGCTTCAATTCCACGTGAAGACGTCGTTAACGAACTGGTTCGCAGCGGTTTGTGGACCTCGTTCCGTACCCGCCCTTACGGTAAAATTCCGGCAATCGACGCGAAACCCGCGGCGATTTTTGTGACGGCGATTGACACCAATCCGCTGGCGGCGGATCCGGCCGTCGTAATTGACTGCGACCGCGAGGCTTTTGCGAACGGTTTGAAGGTTATTGCGGCTTTGCAGGCTCCGCGCATTTTTGTCTGCCGCGCTCCGCAGAAGAATATCCCCGGCGAAGAACTCGATATCCCCAATCTTGAGGAAGCTTCGTTTAGGGGACCGCATCCCGCGGGACTTCCGGGAACTCATATTCACTTCCTTCGTCCGGCAAGCTCCAAAAACGTGGTCTGGTATGTCGGATATCAGGACGTTATGGCTATCGGAAAGCTCTTTACCACTGGAAAACTGGACGTTACCCGCGTCGTTTCTCTGGCGGGACCGCGCGCGGAGCGCCCCCGTCTTCTGAAAACCCGCGTGGGAGCGAGTATCTCTCAGATTGTCAAGGGCGAAGCGGTTCAGAATGATAATCGTATCGTGAGCGGTTCCGTGCTTAACGGACGCACCGCCGCCGACGCCTTGGCGTATCTCGGACGTTACCATAACCAGATTTCCGTTCTGGAAGAAGGCGATAAACGCTATCTGTTCGGATGGGTTATGCCCGGTTTTACCAAATACTCTTTCAAATGGGTTAATTTCTCCAGTCTTTATCCATGGAAAAAATTTCGTATGACCACCGGCCTTCACGGCGGACGGCGCGCGATTGTTCCTATTGGAAGTTTTGAGGAAGTCATGCCGTTGGATATTGTTCCGACGTATCTTCTTCGCTCCCTCTCGTACCAGGATCTGGAAGAAGCGGAAGCTCTCGGCGCCCTGGAACTTGAAGAAGAAGATCTCGCTCTCTGCACGTTTGTCGATCCCGGCAAAAACGATTTTGGCGCGATGCTTCGCGACGTCCTGACCACGATAGAGAAGGAGGGCTGATTATGTTGCGTAAATTAATGGATAAAGTCGGCGTGATGTTTGAAAACAACAAACTCCTCAAGCCGCTCTACCCGGCCTATGAGGCGATTGACACGTTCCTCTATACGCCGAAATATGTCGCCTCCGGTTCGGTGCATGTTCGCGATACTCTCTGCCTGAAGCGCACCATGACGACCGTCATGATCGCCGTCCTTCCGTGCGTTTTGTGGGCGATGTTCAATACCGGTTACCAGGCTTTTGCCGCTATGCAGGCGGCGGGCATGGCCGAGATCCCCGTCAGCGGAAGCTGGCTCTCTTTCCAGTGGCAGGCATGGCTCATGACCCAGCTCATCGAATGGACGAAAGAGTGCGGAATGTTCGCTCTGACCGCCGATCCGGCGAACTGGCTTGCGTGCTTCGTTTACGGCTCTCTCTACTTTGTTCCGGTTTACGCCGTGACGTTCGTAGTCGGTATTCTTTGGGAATTGCTTTTTGCCGCGGTGAAAAAAGAAGAGATTAACGAAGGTTTCTTTGTTACGTCGCTCCTTCTTCCGCTGACTCTTCCCGCCACGATTCCGCTCTGGCAGGTCGCCCTTGCCATCACGTTCGGCGTTGTGGTTGCGAAAGAAATCTTTGGCGGTACCGGCCGCAACTTCCTCAATCCGGCTCTGGCCGCCCGCGCTTTCCTTTTCTTCACGTTCGCTACGAATATTTCCGGCGACGGATGCTGGGTTGCCGTCGACGGCGTTACTTCCGCGACTCCTTTGGGAATGGCTTTAATCAATGGTATGGACGGTATTCGTCAGCTCGCTTCCGCGCAGGGCCTTACGGAAATGCAGTACTGGTTCTACGCCTTCGTCGGTCTGATCCCCGGTTCCATGGGTGAAACTTCAACGCTCGCGTGCCTGATTGGCGCCGCTCTGCTTATCTACACGGGAATTGGTTCCTGGCGTATCATGTCTACGATGTTCGTTGGTTCCATGGCGACTGCCGGATTCTTCTATTTCCTCTACGCGATTGGTTGCGTGAATCATTCGGTTTACGGCGTTTTCCCGCACTGGCATTTTGTTCTCGGCGGTCTGGCGTTCGGTATGATCTTCATGGCTACCGACCCCGTTACGGCCTCCATGACGTCCTTCGGACAGTACGTTTACGGCTTCCTCATCGGATTCCTGGTGCTTCTGGTTCGCGCGGTCAATCCGGCTTATCCCGAAGGCGTGATGCTGGCGATCCTTTTCGGAAACGTCTGCGCCCCGCTGATCGACTACTTCATCGTTCAGGCCAATATCAAGAGAAGGGAGCTGCGTAATGTCTAAAATGAAAGATTCCGTTTTCGGCACGTTCCTCGTCGCGTTTGTCGTTTGTGCCGTCTGTTCTGTTTTCGTCGCGTCGGCCGCCATTATTCTGCACCCGATTCAGGCGAAAAATGCAGAGCTGTTCAAAAATAAAAATATTCTCATCGCTTGCGGACTGATCGACAAAAAAGACTCGATTTCCGCCGAGAAATGCGATGAACTCCTTAATTCCGTCCGTATTCTGAAAGTGGATCTTTCCACTCAGAAAATCGTCGCGGAAGGCCCCGAAGCCCTCCAGTACGACGAACGTACCGCCGCGAAAACTCCGGGCGAATCCGTCGCGATTACCGGCTCGAAATTTAACGTGGGGCTTCCTAACCGCGGACGTTACGGGCTGATTTTTGTCGCGGTCAATCCGGAAACGAAAGAAACAAGAGTCGTCCTTCCCCTCGTCGGACGCGGACTCTGGTCCGTCATGTCCGCTTTCATCGCCTTGGACGCTAACGATATGAATACGATCAAAAGCCTCCTTTTCTATGAACACGGCGAAACGGCCGGTCTTGGCGGCGAAGTTGAAAATCCAAACTGGTCCGCTCGTTGGGTTGGCAAAAAGGCTTTCGATGGAAACCTGCCCGCCGTTCATGTGATTAAAGGTTCCGCGCCGATGGGTTCGGAATATGAAGTGGACGGTATTTCCGGCGCGACGCTCACCTGCAACGGCGTGAACGGAACCGTAGGTTACTGGCTTGCGCTCTACAAACCGGTTCTTGACAAACTGGCCGAAGAAATGGGAGGAAATGAATAATGTCTGAATATAAAGAAATCATTTTGAAGCCCATTTTCCGCAACAATCCAATTGCTTTGCAGGTTTTGGGTATCTGTTCGGCGCTTGCCGTTACCACCAAATTGGAAACTGCGATCACCATGTCGCTGGCCGTCACGATTGTTACCGCCTGCTCCAGTATGGTCATCAGTTTCATCCGCAGTCTGATTCCGGATTCGATCCGCATGATTGTTCAGATGGTCGTCATCGCCTCGTTCGTTATCGTTGTGGACCAGATTCTGAAGGCTTACGCTTTTGAAATCAGCCGACAGCTTTCCGTCTTCGTCGGTCTCATCATTACGAACTGCATCCTGATGGGACGCGCGGAAGCGTTCGCTATGAAAAACCCGCCCATTCCCAGTTTCCTCGACGGTATTGGAAATGGTCTCGGATACAGTTTGGTACTGATTGTTCTCGCTACGCTGCGCGAACTGCTCGGTTCCGGAAAACTTCTTGGTATTACGGTCTTTCAGACTGTCAACGACGGCGGCTGGTTCCAGCCCTGGGGGCTTATGCTTCTTGCGCCGAGCGCGTTCTTCCTGATCGGATTCTTCATCTGGATCCTCAGAACGTTCGACCCGAAACAGATTGAAGAATAAGGAGGATGGATATGGAATATGTTCAGTTAGTTGTCCGTTCAATTTTTATCGACAACCTGGCCCTTTCGTTTTTTCTCGGAATGTGTACGTTTGTGGTTGTCTCGAAGCGCGTTTCGACCGCGCTGGGTTTAGGCGTCGCGGTTACCGTGGTTCAGACGATTACGCTTCCTGCGAACAACCTGCTTCTGAATTATTTTTTGAAAGAGAACGCTCTGGTTGACGGCGTTTCGCTGACGTTCCTTTCGCTGATCAGTTTTATTGGCGTTATTGCCGCGATGGTTCAGATTCTGGAAATGATTCTGGACCGTTACTTCCCGCCGCTCTACAACGCCCTGGGGATTTTCCTGCCGCTTATCACGGTGAACTGCGCGATTCTCGGCGGCTCGCTCT
>CAZWOV010000232.1:0-5058 GCA_964635645.1 uncultured Planctomycetaceae bacterium
CCATCCTGAAAAAAATACGCGCTATGAACGCAATCTATGAATAATCGCCGGGAAATATAAACAAAACGCCCTCGGGTATTTTCGCAGAAATCCAGAAAAAACCGCACGCTCAAAGAATCTTTTCTAAAAAACGAAAGTCCCGGCGTTAAAGAAAACGTTAAAATTTTGATAAAAAAAAACCGAAAATTCAAAGAAGAGCGGATTTCTGCAAACGGATTTTAATTCCTCCTCGAAACGAACTCGGATTTCCATGAGTAAAGGCTGATTTTCATGAAAACACCTCTATTTTTCGTTCAGTGTACGACTTGCGGTTCCAGAATTCGTTTTTTTGACGAGTCGCGCCTGGGACAAATCATTCCATGTCCTAAATGCGGCGGCATGGTTCTCGTAGAAAAGTCGCCGTCCTCTCTTAATTCCGAATGCCGTTCCCCAAATACAGAAGAAGACGATTCCGACGATCCCATTTTGCCAATCGCCGACCAAGTCTCTTCCCCTTCTTCCGTTTCCGCAACGTCTCCCCATCAAACGTCTTTCAACAATTCAATCCCAACGCCTCCGCCGCCTCCGACCGTCGCAGCGCACAATGAAAATATCGAAGAACTGGAACTGAAACTGGAACTGAAACTGGAACCTGAACTGGAACTGGAACCAGAATCGGAAGCGGAACCAGAACTGAAATTTGAAGGCGATGAACAAAACAATCTGCACATTAAGTTTTTGATTGCAGGCATGAGCGGCGTCGCCCTTGCGGTTTTTCTGTCCGCAATTCTCATCTGGCGATTACTCGCGCCCTCCGCTTCTCCCAATTCACCTCTTGCGTTTCACGTTCCGTCCATGGATTCAGCGGCAGAAAAAGACGATGAAGAAAACGAGGAAAAAACAGAAAGTTCAAAATATGAAGAAACGTCGGAAAATCCCCAGCCAAATCAAACAGATTCCCATAAATTAAACGCGGAAAATCCGCCGACAGAAGACAAACCGTCTGCAGAAAATCCGTCTGCAGATTTGGGTTGGAATTCTTTTTCCATTCCAGACGTCGCGGAAAAAAACGACGTTTCATTTTCCGACATGCTGCAAAGCTCTCTTGGCAAGAAGATTTCCGAAAATCTTGATCTTGCAGAAAATACCTCGCCCGAAACGAATACCTCAACGGATATTCCCAACGTCCCGGAAACCTTGGAAAATTCCGAAAATCCGACGCGGACAATCCATTCCGACGATTCCAGCGCGTCAACGGATTCGACCGCGTCAACAACCGACGCAGAGAACGTTTCCGATTCCGTCATGAACTCGCCGGGCGCGCTAAAATTTAAACGGCAAACTAAAAAACGGATTTACTCCGGTGAAGACACGATTCCCATCCTTGATTTTGACGGCAAATCGGTTCAGGAAACAGAAGATCCCAATACTCGCCCCCAAAACGCTTACTCATTACCGAAACAGGAAAACGCCGCGGATATCTCCAATCAGCAGATTTCCCAGACGGGAAACGCCGACTCGTCCTCCATCCCAGACCCAAACCAATTAAACAAAGAAAACCGGACTCCAACGTCCGACGTTTCTCAAAAACAGGAAACGACTTCCTCGCCAGAGCTGGCGGTCTTCCGAATTACTCCCCCTGAAATTGAATATCTTTCCGCGCGAACGGCGGAAGCGCTTGACGTCCCTCTCGAATCTGTTTCCATCGCGAACAAACCCGTTACGGCGTTAACGCAATTTGCCGCTCAAATGAGCGGGGAACGAATTACCGCCGACTGGAAAAAAATGGAACGGCTTGGAGTCTCGAAAGATACGCCCATTCAGCTTAAACTTGAGAATACCTCTCTTCGAGAAGCTCTCGATACGGGACTTTATTTTGCTAATTTAGGGATTGTTTCCGTTGGACAAAATCTTCGAATCGTCGGTTGGGAAGCCGCGCAAATTGCTCGCCGAGCGGAAGAACTCGGTGAAAAACCAATAAAAAAAACTCTGGAACTGGAGGATCTTTCCGCTACGCGCGCGACGGAAGCCTCCGGACAATCCGGACTTAATGAAATAGCAAAACTGATTTCTCAATTTGTTCATCCATCCCTTTGGGAAAGCGCCGACGGTCCTGGAAAATTGACTCCCAATACCAATAAAAGCAGAATTAATCTGCTCCAATATCCTTCCGTCATTCAGGAGGTTGAGCTGTTCTGCGATAAAATTCGGCGATCCAGAAACATGGAAGTAAAAAACCTGCCGACGCTTTCTTCAAAACAGCGTAATCCATTGAAAGATGGAACTGAAATATCCGACACGGAAATTCTTTCCCGTTATTCCGCTTCAGAAAAAACGCGCCGGACCACAATCAATTGCGATTTGAGCGACGGCGCGACCATGCGCCGCGCGTTGACGGAAATCATGCGGAATGCAAACGCCAAAATCATATTTGACGAGAAAGCAATTGCCAGAATCCCAATCGCCGCATTAATTCCAGACGCAGACGTTCCGGATTTTGAAGGTAAAAAACGCGAATTACCTCAAACTATTCTTGATCTTCCCTGCGTTTATCGTTTCGAGGGTATTTCTCTGGAAGAAGCCGTTACGGATATTTTAAAGCAAACGCCGCTTTTCTGTTATCCAATTTCTGCAAACGTCTTTTTTCTCACTACGTACGACGAATCAATGAGAAAAATGCTTGTTGATTTTTATCCAGTCGGAGATTTAATTAAGAATAATGCGGCGGCTGGAACATTGGTAAACGGAATTCAGAGCAATCTTTACCCCAAATCATGGACGCGCGGCGGCGGAGCCGGAACTATTTATTTTGATTTACCCGGCAAAACTCTTATTGTGCGGCAAAATCCTCTTATCCATTACCAAATCGAAATGTTTCTGAAACGTTTTCGACAAACTCAAACTCCCAATGAAACAAAGACTTCCAGGACCCCGGAATGAGTATGGCTTTTTTGAAGTATTCAAAACAAAAAATTTCAAACAGCTTGTTTATTGCAGGCCTAATTTCGTTTTTCTTCTGTCTGCCGATTTTCAACGTCTTTCCGCAGAAAACGGCAGATTCTGTCCCGAATACCTCAAACCGACCAAAGGAAAATACGCAAAACGCAACGCAACACGACGCTCAAAACCCGAAGCCAAACTCCATGGTTTTTACTCCTTTCCATTTTGACGACGTTCAATTTCCCGAACTCTCTCCGGAAGAACTGAAACGATTTCATAAAATGAAGAGCGATTGGGATTCTGAAAATATGGAAAAAGCTTTTCCGGAAATACGCGAATTTCTTTTGCTCCACGCCGAGAAATTCCTTCCCAAACAAGACGAACGAAATTTCGTTAAATCAACGGATCAAATTAACGACGAAATTCAGCGACTTTGGGATTCTCATGGAAAAATGACTTCCCGTTCTCCCGTCCGTGTAATTTGTCGAAATTTTATTCAGGATCTTCCGCCAAAATATCTTCAGGACTGGCAAAATTTCAATCTTCCTTCCCTTCAGACCGCCCTGACGTTCATTTCTCAAAAAATTCCCAATATGCCGCCGGAAAACATTCTGAAAATACTGAAACAAATTCGAAATCAAAATCCATGTTCAGCTCTTGACGCTCAGATTCTTAATGAAATAGCTCTGAACGCCTTGAAAATCGGAAATTTCAATGACGCTCTGTTTTTTGGGACGCTTGAACTTTCAGAACGAAAAAAACGTCCCGACCAAACGACGTTTCAATCATTGCCGTATTTTTGTCCTCTCCCGGAAATAGAGGAACTGGAACAAAATCTGGAACAAATAAAAAAAATGATCGCGACTTCTTCCCCAACTTTTTCAAATCCGGGATGGAGCGTCAACATGACGCAAATACGGAATCCCAAAGGAGAAATCATTTTCGAAGATTTTCTTCCGGAAGAACAAAAATCCGCTCTGTTTCTGGAAAAAAACAGAAACAGAGAACATGAAGAAAAAGAAATTCCTCAATTTCTTACTTTTTCGCCAGACGGTCAATTTCTCATTGCCCGACTGGGAACTCAGGTTACCTTGTGGCCCTCAAACCAGCGGGCAACCCGTCCTCAAGCCTACCTGGTTATTTTGGATCTTTCCCGCGACGGAAGTTTACTCGGAATTATTTCACCGGATTCGCTTTCCCGCGTATTGATTGGCAATCCGCTCGCAGACGAACAGTTCGTTTACGTTCCAACGCTTTCTATTAGCGAAAATATGGAGATCGATCTGGATATTTACGCGCTGAACGACGGTAATCTGGTAGACAGAAAAACAATTTGTTCATCTTCAATGATTCCTTCCTCCGATTCAAAAAAATATCCGGAAACCATTTTTCTGCCGATTCGCTGGACCAATCGGGGCAAGATTCTCGTCGGAGGACCGGAGTCTGGATTTCAGGTAATTATGGAAAAATGAAGATACGCGATTCATTCATAAGAAATTTTCAGGGAACAAGAAAAGCGTCAAGCCAATGAACCGAATTTTTTAACGAAGTGAATTGCGAGTCTGCATTTTCCGCTTCAAGCCGCAAATCTTCCGCGCCTTGAACATCCACCAAAAGAAGTTCAGCCTTCATCCATGGAGCAACGTTTTTTTCTACCGCCAGTTTTCCGTCAAGCCAGATTCGAAAACAAATTTCAGAAGATACGCGTTTTCCACAGGCGGGAATCACCCCAAACGTTTTGAAATTGCCGTCCAGACGCCATGAAAGCGAAACGCCGGTCGTCGTTCCAATCCCACGACGGTGAATTTCTCCCTGAAGTCGAAGACGTTCTCCTGAAATCGAAGCCCGTGAATTCCATTCCGTTTTTTTCCCCCGTTCGTCGTCGTCATTATCGTCGCTCTTTTTCCGTATTTCATTCGCCTGAGGAGATATCTCGTCTAGCCAACGTAATTCCCGAATCCGAGCAGCAGTTGAAGTAAGGGTAGAGTCGAAAAATTTCTGCGATTCCTGCGGAGATTCAAGATAAACGATGGATTCACGAGGAATACCCGCTAAATCAGGCTCTTTTCCATCCGGGTTTATTCGAAAAAGAGAACCGTCGGAAAGTCCAATCCAGAAATAAGAATCAACCGGGTGCGA
>CAZWOV010000233.1:0-5052 GCA_964635645.1 uncultured Planctomycetaceae bacterium
CAAAGGGGAGCGCGTTATGTTCAGATTCAAGTCCCTGACACCGCGAAACAAAAACCACCGCTTTCTTCACCGCTTCATCGTCCGGACCCGCGCCGAGTTCATGAAGAGCGTCCAGCATAAATCCCGTATTTGAAAGGTCGGGACGGGACATTTTGCCGCCGTAACCCGCTCCGCCGTATTTAATATCCGTAGAATCAATACCTTCCGACTCGTCCCACTGATATTTTCGAATGTACCGCTCGGCAAATTTCAGGATTTCATCAAGATCGCCGCGTCCCGCTTTACGCGCTTTAGCCAGAGCCACGACCGCAATACTCGTTTCGTAGTTTCCAAAGCCCATGGACGGGTTGACGATCGCGCCGTCGGGCTGAGCCTGAGATTTAAGATAATCGATCGCCTTTGAAAGCATCGGGTCGTCGATCGCCAGATTATTTCCCAACATTCCAATTATGGCAATACTGGTCAAACCCGTTCCCATCTGGCTGCTGAAAGAGCCGTCTTCCGCCTGAACGGTTCTGAGATACTCAATCCCACGAGCCGCGGCTTTATCAATCGCGGCAATATCCAGCTTCGACGACGCGGAAACAGCGGCGGCTTCAGCAGGAACCGACGCTTCCGACTGCGCCGTCAAATCTCCCTCAAACAAAAACAGAGAACCGGCAGCAAGTCCTGCGGTCAAAAAAGCCGCCTCGAAAAATTTTGAACGTTTCATGAAATCTCCTTTTGAGATAAAACAAAAAATGAAAAGTTACTGAATCATATTGAAAAAAGCCAATCCTGAACCGGAAATTTTTACCAATAATCCTTTCAGAGAAACAAACGTTCCCTGAAGTCTGCCTTTCGGATTATTTTCTCAAAACATTTTCCGGGGCCGTTTCCAATCCATTCAGCAATCTGATTTTTGAAAAATTTCATTTTCAAAAATCAAACGAAAGCAGCCCGCGACAAAATTTTCAGGTTTCATATGCAGACCGCGATGTTTATTTTAGTATCCCAAAATAAAAAAATCAAGAGGCGTCAAACAAATAAAAATAAAAAAAGAATAGAATTTCTGAAAAAATTTCCCAATTCACAGAAAATTGACGTTTTCTGAAAACAAAACGCTTGATTTTCAGTTTGAAACATGATATAATCAAAAAATGCAGTATCTAAAACGTGATTTTCAAATAAAAAATCCGAATCGTTCCGCCCGCATCCTATTTACCCGTTAAAATTATGTCCATTTTTACTCCTGAACTGGAACGTTGTCTTATCTTCAGCGCGCAGACCGCCCTGCGTTTCGGCGGCGGAATACTCGCTTCCGAACGCGTTAAACTTCCTGTCGGCGATACGGAATGGGCCGGTCTGCGCGATTATTCGCCTGGAGACGATCCCTGGCGCGTCGATTGGGGAATCTGCGCCCGACACGACGAACTCAGAGTTCGGATCTGCGGAGAAACCGCCCGGCGCCGCGCCTACCTTCTGCTCGATACGTCCTACGGCATGTGTTTCCAGCAAACCAAACTCCGAACGGCAAAACTTGCGGCGACCGCTCTTGCCGCAGGCGTACTGACTTCCGGAGCGCTTCTGGAATTCGGAACTTTCATGCCAAATTTCAATCTTTTCCCGATTCTGGCGCATAAACAGAAATTGGGAAAATTTCTGCGTTTTCTGGAAAAAATAGAAATTTCCAACGAACCGAACCTGGTGAATTTCGAATATGCCGTTCACGCTTTTCTCGCGCAAAAACGCCAACCGGGCGACCTTTACGTCTTAAGCGACTGTTTTGGACAATCCGATTCATTCAAAAAGGACTTTGAAACGGGCTTTCGCCGTCTTCGACGCGCCGGTTTTTCATGCCGTCTGATTCATTTGACGAATCCCGACGATCGAGCGGAAAACTTCACTGGCGACGTTGATATTTTTGACCCGTCCCGAAACTATCGGCAGACAATCGCTCTCACAGAACGAGATTTGGCGGTTTATCAACGTCTCTATGACGCATATCTGGCGAGCGTTCAAAAATTTTGCCAAAAAGAAAAAATTTCCTACGCGCGGATTTCAACCGCCTCGCCGCTCAACGCGCTCTGCCTCGCGGCTCTGGGAATGCCGGAAAACGCCGCCAATTCAAATCCATGGACTGAATTCATCTGATTCCGCGTCATTCGGCATGAAAGAAAAATTTCCCCAACCGTCCGGCGCCGGATTCATTCGTTCCTCAAAAATCAGCGAGCCGCCAACAGGCGATTCTCGAATTCAGATTTATTCCCTGAAAAGTATTTAAACGAACCATGATCACTTTCATTCATCCACTCGCGTTCCTTTGGCTCCTGCTGGCGATTCCTCTCGTCCTTTTTTACCTGTGGAAAACGCGCCGTCCCCAAACGCAGGTCGTCACGGGTGCGCTTTGGCAAAAAGCAATCCCAATCCTTCATCCGCGCCGGGCATGGCAAAAGCAGAGGCGGTTCGTTTCACTCCTGGTTCAGATGGGAATTCTTCTCATCCTGACGACGGCTATGGCCGAACCTTGCTGGCGGCGACCCCAGCGCGTCGTATTAGTTCTGGACGCTACGTCAAGCATGAACGTTAAGAATTCAGACGGAATCTCAAGATTTGAGGAAGCGAAAGAGCATGCCCGAAAACTGACGGAGAATATGGGATACGTCGATTCTCTGGCGGTCATCGTAGTTGGAGAAAAAATCAGACTTCACTCGCGAATGTCTCATGACAGAAAACAAATTCTTGCCTCGTTTGACAAACTTCCGCAAACAGGCGGCGCCGCGCCGGTCGATGAAGCGGTCGCCATGGCCAGATCCCTCGTTACCGCAGGTACTAATGGAAAATTCGACCCCAAAACAAACCACGTAATTCTTATCAGCGACGGATGTTTTCCTCTGGCAAATCGCGTGTTGAAAGACGACGCGGTACGCTGGATCCCAGTAGGAAACTCCATCGGCAACGTTCTTCTGGAAACGCTGCGCGCAGAACGCCGAACTCCGGAAAAACCTGAAAACGCAGAAATTTTCGTCGCTCTGAGAAATTTTTCCGAAAAACCTGTTTCCGGAACGTTAACCGTTTCCTGGAAAACGGCGTCCGCGAAAGAATCGGAGTCTCCGAAAGAATCAACGTCCGCGAACGAATCAACGTCTCCCAAAGAATCGGAGTCCTTGAGTTCAGATTCTCGGAACGTCCAGATTCAGATTCCCGCCCTGAAAGACGGAGGTCTTCTGACCCGGACAATTCCGATAACGTCTCCCAACGCGTTAAACGTCCAGGCGGTTTTTCATGCGGCGGAAGAGGGACAGGACGCGCTTACCGACGATAATTCCGGCGCGGCGTTCCTTCACGAAGCCTTCGCGTACCGCGTAACAGTCGTCGCTCCGCAGGAACCAAACGTCCTGCTGGAAAACGCTCTTCGAACGCTCCCCGGAACAAAAATCGAGTCAAAAGTCCTGAAAAAGGGTTTTCGCCTTGCGACCGCGTCTTTGAAAGAATCCGACCTGGAAACAGTTTCAACCGACGAATCCGGAATTAAAATCTTTAATATCCTTATTTTCGACAGGACGCTTCCGTCAAAAGAAATTTTGACAAAACTGGCGGACGGAACAATAAAAGCCAATTGCCTCTTCTTTTCCCCGCCGGCCGATTCCCCGTTCTGGAAACGGAGCGAAACGGTTCGCGACTACGTTCTTATGCCCTGGCTGGACGGCCTTCACAGCGGAATTTCCACAGCCGGAGTCGGTTTCCCGGGAACTCACGCCCTGACTCCGTTCCCGGAAACGGTTTCCTCCGTTCCCTGGCTATTCTCGCAAAGCGCTCTTGAAATAAATCAGAATCAGAACGTATCGGAAGAAAACGAAAATTTCGCAAAACAGGCTCGAACGGTCGAAATGACGGAACTTACCTGGGGATTGAATTTACTGAATAAATCCGATCAAAAATCCCGTTTCGTCCTGTCGGCATGCGATCTGACGCAAAGCGACTGGATTCTGGCCGATGATTTTCCCCGTTTTCTTCAATACGCTTTCGACTGGATGATCCATACTCCGGCCTCTGAATATCGTTTAGAAAAAGGTCTGGAAAACTACTGGGATCCGAAGGATTCATTCGCCGACAGCGACCTGAACGTACCCGAAGCTCCGGAAAAAATTTTTGTTTTTCCCGGAGAAGACGTCGTTCCAATGTGGACTATCTTAATTTTGATCGTCTGCGGAATCTTTACGGCCGAATGGTATTTCTACCAGCGAAGATGGATTGAATAACGCGAAACGGGCCGAAAACGTTTTATCCGTCGAAAATCGTCCCAAAGCAAATTCCCTGTTAACCTTTAACAAATTTAATTGCCATGTCTTTTTTCCTTGAACGTCCATACTGGCTGATTCTGGTATTCGCCCTGATCCCTCTCTGGCTTCATTGGCGCAAAGGATTAACTCGTCAATCCAGACTACGCGCCTGCCTGATTTTGACGTTGCGTTGTTCCGTACTCCTTCTTCTGACCGCCGCGTTAGTCGGACCGGTTGCGACATGGCGCAATTACTCCAAATTTGTCGTTTGCGCGGTAGACGTCAGCGGAAGCGTGCCGGCCGACGCGTGGAACGACCGACAGTTTCCCGACGCTCCTCCGGGAAATCAATGCGTTTTTCTTCCATTCGCGCGAACGCCTGGAATCATGAGCGATAATTTCGACAAAATCAAAGCGCTCTCTACTTCCAAACAGGAAAAAATTGACGTTTCCCATTTCGGATGCGACCCCAACATGACGAATCTTTCAGCCGCGCTCGGCGCCGCGACGGCGTTAGCCCCGGAAGACTATGTTCCTGAAGTAATCCTTTACTCGGACGGCGCGTCAAATCTCGGGCAAATTCCGCAGAGCGCCAGCGATTCCGTTCCCGTTCATGTCGTAAAATGCCCTACTGTCGGAAAAATCGAAAAAAACGATTTATTTAAAGACAAATCCGCACCGCATACCGAAAACATTGAAAAAAGCTCAAAAAACGCTCCTTTTTCCAATAGTCGGGCGGAAACATGGATTGAACGTTTTGAAACGCCCGTTTCAGCGTATGAAGGAGAAGT
>CAZWOV010000234.1:0-5031 GCA_964635645.1 uncultured Planctomycetaceae bacterium
CGTTTTTTCAGGTTCCGTTGCGGAGGAGGTTTCTCCCGTTGTTCCGGCGTCTGTGCGCGTAGAGCATGAAAAGATGGACGAAATAAGAGATTGGGGTAAAGAGGCTGAAAGCCGAAATAGGGATGAATTAAAGCGGAAAAGTTCTGAACTGGAAAATTTACCGTGCGATACTTCTGCGTTGCGGGTTCCCCGTTTGTCTCCTGAAAATGCCGCTGGTCTCATTGAAGCCCTTCAGAGAGATTATGGAAAAACTCAGGAACAATTGAGAAATCTGAAAAAACAGTTTTTGGAATTTCTTCATATTTTTCAAATAGATTCATCGCCAGTTTCGCGTATTCAAAATTCGATATTTCGAGAAGAAAGTATTTCTACGGAAGAATTCGTAAATAATTTGCGCCGCTGATTTTAAGCGAGTATTGGAATCCCTTTATTTTTTATTTGAAGGCGATTTCTTTGTCTTTATCTTTGTTTTTATCTTTATCTCTATCTTTTTAGGTATTCCTTTTATTGGAAAGTAAAAGTTTAATTTAGAGGAAATTTTTATGATAGAATATAATTGGAAATGGGGTGAAACGTGTCCAATTTGCGTACGGGCCGCGGAAGATTCGGAAATAAAAATCGGCGATCTTCTCTGGCTTGATTCAGATGGGAAAGCGCAATCGGCTTCAACGTTTTCCAAATCTGAAACTTTGGCGGAAACTCAAAAAGCGTTTACGTTGGATTTTCTTGGCGTTGCCATGCAGGCAAGTCCCGCGGGGCGGAAAGGAACGATACGGGCGGCGACATGCGGAACTTTTGAGTTTGACGACGAAACGTCCGGCGACGTCGCGCAGCATATTGGTTCTTTCGTCGGGATAAATCTTAATTCTCATGAAGAACGTCTTGATCCCAAATCGGTGATTACGGTTGATTCTTCCTTGAAAGCTATTGGAAGAATCGTTCACCAGGAAAATGTTCCGGCCGGGAAAGCGTATGTTGCGATTGTTTCTACCGTTCTCAAGGGAGGCGTTCCCGGTTCTGACCCTAAACACAAAACGGAATGAATGCGGCTTTATTTCTTTTACTGAAATTTTCAGCGGGATGTTTATTCTGAATTGCCCGCTTCTATTTCCTGTTTTATCTTCATTTCAATTTTTTCTTTCCTGTTTTTCAAGAAAGGTTTAAGCTGATGAAAAGTATTAATTATCGTGAATTGAAACGCCGGGTTGAGCTGGACGGTTTGAAGAAAACGACGGAACGTCTGTCGGAGGCAATTGAAACCCGTCAGCTTCGTCCTGAAGAATTCAGTCTCCGCGATTTGGCTGAAACTTTGATTCCCGACGGTCTGGAATGGGTTCGCTCGCTCGACCCATGCGAAGGACGCGCTTTGATGGAAAGCGAAGGTGTTGAATCCAGCGCTTTTTTAAACATTACGGGACGAATTATTAGTACGAAAATCCGCGAGGCGTACGAGCAGGAGGCGTTTAAGGCCTCGAAACTCGTCAGTATTATTTCTTCAAAGCTGTCCCGCGAACGAATTCCGGGAATTGGAAGGATTAAGGGCGGCGTAACGGAAGTCGCGGAGGGGATGCCGTATCCGAACGCCGGGTTTGGCGAGGAATATGTCGATACGCCGGAAACAACGAAACACGGACTCATTGTTCCCGTTACGAGGGAAGCGATCTTTTTCGATCAGACCGGTTTAATTTTGAAACGGGCTTCGGAAGTTGGCGAAATTCTCGGCGCGGACAGAGAAAAACGAATCCTTGATATGATTCTCGGAATTACCAATACCTATTCCCTGAACGGCGTTTCTTTTAATACCTACTACGAATCTTCGAATTCTTCGCCGTGGGTCAATAAACTATCGGGAAACGAGTTGACGGACTGGCGGAATGTGGACGCGGCGGAACAGCTTTTTGCCGCGATGTGCGACGATGCGACCGGACTTCCGATTCTGGTAAATCCCGACGCGGTTCTCGTTATGCCCGGAAAACGATTTACCGCGGCGCAGATCTTCTATCCGGGAAATTCCGTTTGGTCTAATTCGGATGGAACGCAGAAGGTCGCAATGTCCAATCTTTTAGGAGATTATTCTCTTCAGAACAGCGCGTACGCTTATCAGCGTCTGATTGCCAGTGGAATTTCGGCGGAAGAAGCTTCGAAATACTGGTTTATTGGTAATTTCAAAAAGGCGTTCGCTTACGTGGAAAATTGGGGACTTACGGTTTCGCGATCCGCGGCTTCCGGAGAATCGAATTTTACGCAGGATATTCTGGTTCGTTTTAAAGCAAGCGAACGCGGCGTTCCGGCGGTTCTTGATCCTCGTTGCGCCGTTTGCTGTACCGGTTGACGTTTGTTTATTAAGTAAAATCAATTTCCGGATATTCTGCTATTGAAAAAATAAACGGGGAGACTGAACGTTTCCGCTCTTTTTCTCTTTTTCAAACGTTTCGTTTTCAGTCTCTCCTTTTGTTTTCAATATCGAGTTTTTTTGAAAATAACGTCAAAATCTTTTTATTTCAGGAAAATTATGATTAAAAACACTTCCTGCCGCGTTACTTATTCTGCCTGGAATTTGAGCGACGGTTCTCTCTGTTCAGGAGATAGCGTTAACCATACGTGCCGGATTTCTCGGGATGGCGAAGCGTTTGTCGATGTTTCTAATTCGCCGCGGGAGCTTGAAAACGGCGTTTATTCCTTGACCCTTACGGATTCTGAAACGAACGCTTCGACGCTGACTCTTTCCGTTCGCAGTTCTACTTCGGGCGTCGTTATTCCGCCTGTTCAATTCATTTTTCACGATCCGGAACCGTTTAAAGCCGACGTTTCAACCCTCGCTTCCGACGTTTGGAATGTTGCGGAGCGGTCGCTGACGGCTTCGGTTGGCGTTTCTTCTTCCTCCGTAGCCGCAATTCAGAGCGGACTCGCGACTTCATCCGCGCTTGCCTCTCTTTCGACGAGCGTTTCGGCGCTTCCTTCAAACGTCTGGGGCGCGTCGTTCCGATCTCTTACGGATTCTGTCAATCTTTCCGCCGCTTCCGTTTCTGCGATTCAAAATGGTTTGGCAAGATCTGAAGAGCTGGCTTTGGTGTCTGAAAAAACAGATCGTCTCTGCGATGATTGCGACGCTATCGGCGCTTCCTGCGAAGCGATTCAGATACGCACGAATTTAATTCCGGATCGTCCGGCGGCGATTGGTAGCCCAATGACCTTAAACGATTCCTATGCTAATCTTTTATCTCTTACTCCTGATTCTATTGCGGCGTCGGTGCTTGCTTTTGATATTTCAAATGTGGAAAAGAACGCTCCCGTTTATTCTCTCTGTACGGTGATTTTGGCTCATCTGCAGAGTATGGTGGACGGTTCCGTCTGGACCATTTACCGAACGGACGGTTTAACTCAACATGTTTTGCGAAATGTGACGGCTTCAGACGAATCAATCCCAATTACCGGAGTTTCCGATCCATCATGAATACTGAATTTGCTAAAACGGCCTTTTTTGATTTTTTTCGTCATTTATTAGCCTGGCGTTCGACTCGGCTCGATTTCATTCCAGTTGAACAACGAAAGAAACGTTCGCCTGCCGGAATGGTTCATTCGCCAACGGCGCAAAAAGCGGAAATCAGAACGTGATTTTATGTTTTCGTGTTCAATTTTCTTGTTGAATTTGAGTTTTTAACCTTTACTTGTCGGGTTTATTCTCATGGTAAATGCAAAGATATTTTATGGAACAGTTTTTTCAGGAAGTTCGGCGGTCTTTCTGGCTCGTGTTGTCGGAGAGTATTCTGAAGCGCTTAAACGGAGCGATTTAAGCGCTGCGTTCTATTCCGCGTCAATTATCGATCCGATTTTTCCGAATCGTTTTACTGCGATTCCTGGCCATGAAAATGTTCCGTTAGATTTGGAAACGGTCTTTTTTAACGCGCTCAGGACGGATCAATCATGGAACGTTGATTCTGATGGGTTTAATTTCAGACATATTCCGGATATTTCAGAAAATCCGCTGTTTACTGAACCGCAAAGATTTTATCAGCTGAATTATGTTTTTTACCTCAAAGACGTTAATCGTCTTCCAGCCAGAGTTGTTTTTCAGGTTCTAACGCGCTGACAGTATCTTCTCAACCAGTCTTTTTCAAAGCTTTTGAGAGAAAATTTTTTCAAATATGAATTTTTTTGAAAGGATATTTTATGGACGATTCTTTGAATCAGATTTTAAAAATTCGCGCTCAGACGTTGGTAATGATCGCGGAACTGACTCGTTCTCCAAAACCAACGTATTCTGTAGAAAATCAATCGGTTTCATGGGAAAGTTATCTGTCGCAACTTCAGGCAACCGTTACCTGGTGCGATCGGCAGATTCAGATGAAGGAGCCTTTTGAAATTTGTTCTGTAGCCCAAACCTGAACGGGGGGCGGCTGTTTTGGTTTTCTCCTTTTTCAATTTAATTCTTATGGCAGTTTAATTCTTATGATTTCATTTTCACCCGATGAGGATTTTCTCATTTTTGATAAAAAGGAATCCCTGATTTGGGCGCGGCCTCGGAGCGGGTATTCTGCTTCAATTAAGGAGGCGCTCCGGCTTTCCTGTTTGGAACAGATTTCAAAAACGTCGCCGGTGGGGAAGGCGGAGGGAAGTTGGGTTTTTCCGAAAAAGTTTTTGATGGAAACGCCGATTCCGGGAGATTGGCTCGTGGATTCCTTGGGAACTCGCTGGACTGTTTCGGAGGTTAAAGATTTTTCTTCCAGAAACTGTTGGAAATGTTTTGCGGTTAATCTGCTTAAACATTTTGGTTTATGCGATGTGTTGGATATTTATTGTCCGCAGTGGAATATCGACGGGTCGGGGATTCCGATTCCTCGGTATCGGCTTTCCCGACCTGGAGTTCCCGCTCGAATTTTGCCTGCGGGAACAGATTCCAGGATTGAAATTCATTTTTCAGATCCAGAGCTTGCTCTTTTTCTGCATGACAGACTTGAAACTCCGCAAAATAGAGTGTTTCATGTTATTGAGTTCGAGCCGGCCGCGGTTTGGACTGAAGTTTCCAAAGCG
>CAZWOV010000235.1:0-5000 GCA_964635645.1 uncultured Planctomycetaceae bacterium
TTTCTTCCTTCATGAAAATAAAAGGGCTAAATGACAATTGACGGCAAGGGACGGCGACGGATGAAGTCTTTGTCTGGAAATTCAACGAGTCTGATTTTCGAAAGACTCAAACGTTTTTACGAGAAATTATCCAGTTCCTTAAAGGTTTTGAACGCCAGATTACGGAATTGGGTAAATTTTGCTTCCCACTGAAGGTGAACGACTCCGGTAGGGCCGTTCCGCTGTTTGGCGATAATGATTTCAGCTTTTCCGCCTAAACCTTTTTGTTCGATAACGTCCGGCTTTCCCTGATAGTAGTATTCTTCGCGATGAACGAACATAACGACGTCCGCGTCCTGTTCGATCGAACCGGATTCGCGTAAATTACTCATTTTGGGTCGATGGTCGCCCGAACCTTCTTCCGTCTGACGGTTAAGCTGAGCAAGACAAACGACCGGAATATGAAGTTCGCGTGCAAGTTCTTTCAGACGGCGCGAGATTTTCGCAACCTGTTCCTGACGGTTTATCGTAGTTCCGTCGTCTTTGATAAACTGAAGATAGTCGATAACGATCAGGTCCAGTTCGCCTTTTCGTTTGAAGCGTCTTGCGAGCGCCGCGATATCAGAAACCGTTCTGCTTGGCGAATCGTCAATGAAAAAATTCGCGTGCATCATGGCGCTGCTTGCCGTCTGAAGCTGTCTGGCGTCCTGTTGGCTCAGTCTTCCCTGCCGGACCTGCTGACTGTCGACCTGAGCGCGCCCGCAGAGAATACGCATTCCCAGTTCGGCCCGGGACATTTCCAGACTGACGAACAGGACTGATTTTCCGGCTTCCAACGCCACGTAGTCCGCGATGTTGGCGGCGAAGGCGCTTTTGCCCATGCTCGGTCGGGCGGCGATGATGACGAGTTCGTTATCGTGAAGTCCTCCGGTCATTTTATCAAGGTCCGTGAATCCGGTTGGAATTCCAACGGAGCCTCCTTCCTGATAGAGATTGACTTTTTCCCAAACCTCTTCAAGGATTTGGCTTATCCCAAGGACGGAGTCGTTGCTCCGTTCGTCGTGAACGGAAAAAATGAGTTCTTCGGCTTCTGAAACCAGAGCGTTCACATCGGAATCGGGTTCATAGGATTTCTGAATGATGGCGGTGCTCGCCTGGATGAGTTTTCTCAGACGCGCTTTATCTCGAATGACTTCCGCGTACGCGTCGGCGTGAGCCGCGACGGCAACGGAATGGACTACCTCTCCAAGATATGCGATTCCGCCGACTTTTTCCAATTCCTCCGAACGTTCAAGACTGTCCACCAGAGTGTGCGCGTCGAGGGTTTTTCCCGAATTATGAATCTCCAAAATGTGACGATAGAGAACTCTGTTGGCGTCGAGATAGAAATCGTCTTCGCGAATAACCTGCTGAATATCGTCCAAAATGGACTGGTCCAGAAGAGCGCTTCCTAAAATTCCACGCTCCATTTCAATACTTTGCGGCATGGAACGCTCAAGCCGGACCAACTCCTGTTTCAGCTCGAATTTTGAGGAACTGCGTTTCTTCTTTTCGGTCATTCAACTTACCATTTGCGGAGATTAATAAAACTACTTCAATTTATTCTACCACAATCCTGAAAGGTTAAAAGCGGGTGGGGCGGTATTTTCGGCAAAAATCGCCAAATTTTCATCGATTTTTTCGGAAGAATCAAAAGTATTTTTAAAAATGCAAAAAACAGAAAACGGATCGCAATTGAAAGTTTTGCGAAGCGTTTTCTGTCCTGGAACAAGTTTCAGAAAATCTAGTTTCTGATGAAAAGGAGATTAATAGGCGGTTTTGTCTTTCTTTTTCGAGGTTTTTCCGCTTTTTTCCTTATTCTGATCTTTATTTTTATCTTCGTCTTCCGATGCGGTTTTCAAGACTTTCGGACGGTATTTGTGGTCCTGTTTGCGAAGAACCTTTACCTCTTCGATCTTGTCTGGTTCAGCCATGGGGTCCGGATTGGCCGGGTCGATTCTCTGAAGTTTTGAAAGGACGTCGAGACCTTTCAAAATTCTTCCAAAGACGACGAATTTTCCATCGAACTGACGCAAGGGTGAAAAAGAGATGAAAAAACGCGAACCGGCGGTATTGGGTTTGCCGTCGTTTGCCATACTGATTGTTCCGCGGGTATGGATTCTCAAATTTTTTTCGTCGTATTCATCGCGTATCTGGTAACCGGGACCGCCGTCGGCAGAATCGGTAGATCGACCGGATTCGGCGCAGAATCCAGGGATTACGGATTCAAAATAAAGACCGTCGTAGAAACCTTTTTCCGCCAGGTAGATGAAATTTGCGACAGTATTAGGGGCTTCGTTTTCGAAAAGTTCGAGTACGACGGATCCTTTGGATGTTTTAATTTTTACGAGAGGAAGGTCTTGCTTTTGCGTTTCCCGTTCGCGTAAAATACGTTCTTTTGCCCACGCGGTTCGATAATATGGAAGATCGTTTTTGAATGCGGCGCAACGTTCAGAAAGAACGTTTTTGGCTTCTGCTTCGGCGAAATAACGCCCGGCTTTTTCAAAATCATTGAGCATGAAGGCCGTCTCGCCAGCTACGTCGTAAAGATCCGGAAGAATTTCAGGTATTTTCAGTTCCAGAAGTCCCTGAAGGATAGCCTGAGCGCTTTCGTAATCTTCCGTAGCAAGACGCACTTCAAGTACTTCGACTATGAATTTAAGCATTTCCGGATCCTTGGCGGGTTTTTCCAACCATGCGGCTTCGGCAAGATCGAGGAGTTTGGGATAAAGCTTTGAAATATATTCGGCGTATTTCTGAAGATTTTCGCCGATAGATTCTTTTTCATCGTCGGAAGTATTCAGCTCCATGTAGCTTTTTTGAAGTTCGCGGATTTTTTTTCCGGCTTTTTGATAGGCTTCAAGTCCTTTGCGGAATTTTGCTTCGGCCGTTTTTCCATCTTCGGAAATTTGTTTTTTGTTTTTGGAAACAGACGGCTGGTCTGGCGTTTTTTTCGTTTTTGTTTCGGATTCAACGTCGTCAATATCGACTTCTTCCACGTCGGCGCCGACATTTCCCGCGGTTTCAGACGAAGGAGCCTGAGCGCCGGTTTGTTCGGATATCTCCGGATTGGGGGCGGACGTAACGTCCGTCGTATTTTGAGCTGAAATTTGGGAAATGGGAAATAGCCCCAGGAGCAAAGCTGCCGAAAGTGAGGCAAAAATGAAAAAAACTCGCTGTTTCATGGGGGAACCTTTCGAAAAAGAAAATTTTTAAAACAGGATCTTCCTGAAGAAATTTGAAAGATCCCGTTCAATTCAGGAAATGAGCGGTTTAACGCAAAAGCGTCCCGAAAATTAGCGTTTAGTCTGTCAGATCGCCGATGAGCATGATCTTACCGACCCACCAGTTGGTTCCGTCGTATTTGGAGTCGCCGGGTTTGAATTCTTTAACGACGGAGCGATCCGGTTGATCGGAGTCGATTTCAACGGTTACCGTATGGACGGTTTCCGGATCTTTTTCGTTATTGAAGCACCAGAGCGTTGCGAGACGGTACCAGCTGCAGTAACTGTCGTATCGAGGGGACGGCTTTTGATTTTTTACTCCGTCTACGGTAATCCAGAGCTGAGCGCCGTCCGGTCCAAGGACGTCGTAAAGTTTAGCCATGGAACCGCGGAATTTGAAAGTGAGTTTGCTTCCCGGTTTTCCCGAGAACCACATTTCACCCGTTCGACTGGTAAAATGGAAATTCTTTTCTCCCTCTTTAAGGAGCGTCCATTCTCCCTGGAGCATATCGGGGGTAATCGAAACCATTTTTGCGTTTTCATAGTTGCCTTCCATGAAAACCTTTTCGAGCAGGTTTGCGCGGTCTGTTGGAGGAATGTCTTTCATTGCGGCAAAACCGGCTTTGACGTCGGCAAGATAAAGTTCATGACCTGCGTCGAGCGGGTGAACTCCGTCTTTTGCGAAAAGGATTTGGCCTTCCGGCGCGGAATCCGCTTTCATGACGAGTTTCCCGGCGTCAACCAGTTCCGCAACTCGTTTGCCGAAGTTGATCGTGGGTATTCCGTAAAAATCGGCGAGCATTTCCATCGCGCCGGCGGCCCGCGCCAGTTTTCCCTGTTGATAGTCTCCGACGGTGGCGGTCGTTACCGTGTAGACGAAAACGATATCCGTTCTGGAATCCTTTTTCCATATTTGACGGACGATTCCTTCCATTTGTTTCCAGATGTTTTCCGGCGAGTTACCGCCGTCGTTTGTCGCAAATTCAACGAAAACGAGGTCCGGATTATGGCGGAGTACGTCGTATCCAAGACGGAAAACTCCCAGATCGGAACCCGTTCCGCCGATTGCGGCGTGAATTTCATTAATCTTTGCGTTTGGAAATTGTTCCGCGAGGAATTTTGAGGTTTTGGGTCTCCAGCCGTTTTGAGCGGTAATCGAGCCGCCGAAATATGCGACGGTAACTTCTTTTCCGGCTTTCAATTTTTCGATAGCGTTTCCGATTCCGGCCCGGGGACGACAGTCAAAAGAATCCTGCTGGACATACTCCGGCGCGGCGTAAAGCGAAGCGGTCAATGTTAAGACTAAAAAAAACGCGAGTAATTTTTTCATATTTCAATTCCTGACGGGAAATTTTGGGGAAAGTCGAGTTTTTCCAGAACGAATTAAATCGTATTTGCTTATTTTACCCGCAAGAGAAAAAAATTTCAATCCCTGGAGATGGAAAATAGGGAAATTTTTAAAAATTTCCAGAAGGCGGGGCGTCTTGATGTTTTTTTAAAATGCTATTGACAAAAAAAGCTTTTTCGGAGAAAATCGAAAGGTTAATTTCTGATTTTGAACAGGATTAAATTGAAGAAGGAGAGTTTTTGTGAAACGTATTGGTTTTTGTTGGATTCAGGTTTTTCTGATCCTGACGAATTCTTTTTTTCTTATCGGATGCGGCGGAAAGAATGAGGCTGCGGTTTCCAGCCGAACCGACGGCGCGAGCGCTGCCGCGGTCGGCGTAGAGAACCCTGCCGCGGCTGAAAACAGGGAGA
>CAZWOV010000236.1:0-4971 GCA_964635645.1 uncultured Planctomycetaceae bacterium
TTCAAAAACATTTGGTTTCATCGTTTCCGGGATTTTCCCAAATGGGAGAATTCCAGAAATTCCCGTCGTTGACGGCCGACGCAGGAAGGCATGGGAGCGTCATTCCGAACGTCAGTAAGAAAAAAATTGGGAAAATTCGCATGAAAATCCTTTCGCAACGGTTCCAAAATTATTTCAGAAATTTATCGGCAAATCGAAGATACTGTTCCCAGTCGAATTCCGTAAGGTCATGTTTTCCCGCGCGAACGTGGTATCCGACGACGTTTCCGACGGAAGCGTTCAGGTCGGTAAGTTCCGGTATCGTTCGTCCGGCAAAAGGTTTTTCGAATCCGAACAGTTCGTAGACGGGGGCCGCGTAGAGGCATGAGAGATATTCGCCTTTGGGATCCGCCCACAAATCGTCTTCCGCGCTGGCGACGTAAACGGGCCGGGGAGCGGCAAGCGCGATAAGTTCATGCTGATCGATGGAGAAATCGTTGACGCGCGGTCCAAATTTACGGAAATTCGGGCAGAACCAATACCGCAAACCGTCGCTCATGATTTGGATCGTTTCGCCGAATTCGCGTCTGCTGAGGGCGGCGCCGCCGCACCCGGAATCGTTGGAAATGACGAGCGCGAAACGTTCGTCGGAGGCTCCGGCCCAAAGCGCGGTTTTTCCGAGACGCGAGTGGCCCAGAACCGCGACTTTTTGGGCGTCGACAAGTTTTTCCGTTTCGAGATAGTCTAACGCGCGGCTCAATCCCCATGCCCACGCGGTGATGGAACCCCAGTCGGAGGGAGCGCGGGACGCTTCGTTTTCGTATTCGGAGTAGAGGCTGAACACGCCGGATCTGAAACATGTTTGAAGATTATCGTTCGCAATATCGACGTAGTGCATTACGGCCAGCGCATAGCCGTTTTCAATGAGTTTCAGAACAGGCCAACGCGAGCGTTTCCCTCCGCGGGAACACGGTCCTTCTTTGGGGACGGTTTCGTCGGAGAGTACGTTGCCGTAGCGGTCGTGGAAAGGGATGATCGCCGGGTCGTCGTCGATCGTATGGTTGCCGCAGAAATTTAATCCGAGGAAGACGGGAACGGGAGTCGGGGCGTTTTTCGGAATGTAGAGAAGAAGGTTTGCCTTCGTTTTTTCACCCGGTTTCTTCGGATTTTCGAACGTAATTTCAATCTGTCGGCGAAGCGCTTTTCCATTGAGCGCGTCGTCGGAAGATTCCAGAGGACGAAAAGTCGCGAAGTCCGGATGATTTCCAGCCGAAGCAAGTATTTCCGGAAGGAATCCGTACATTTCGTTTTGGAAGTGAGATAGAATTTCCGCGCGGCGTTTTTCCGTCCAGTCCGCGGCGTTTTTAACGATTGAACCGTCGTCGAAAACGAGAGGATTGGGCAAAGTATACGACGGAACTTTTGATTCATCATAGTTTACTGCGGAAAGCGGGGACTGTATTCCGCAGTAAACGAGGAATCCTAAACAGAAAATCATGATGAAAGGACGAAAAACGGCAAAGGCCGCGCGGAGAGAATCGACGGAATAACCGGGCATATTTTTCCTCTTGGGTATTGGAAATTTCGAGTAAAAAAAGGAGGGAATGGAAAGGCGAACGGACTCAGTCAGGCGGGAAAAGGAGCCTGCGGAGTAAACCGTTAAAGCTCCGTTAAAGCGGAATGAACCGTTAAAGTTGTGGCGGATCCGAAATTCAAAACAAATCGTTCGGCCACGGCGGGAAAAAGACGCTTGCCGCGGCTGAATTTGAAAACGCGCGATATGGGATTATTTTTTTTCAAGACATTTTCCGAGGACGTCGGAAGCGTTCAGCAACGCGCGAACTTCATGATAGGCGGTTTTCCAGAGGTGGGCTTTTTCAAGGCCGTGCGAAACCTGCGAGAATCGATTGTCGAGGCCGCGCGGGTTGGAGCCGTCGGCGTCGACGACTGGATACCATCCGCCAAATTCAGCGTCGACAATTTTGGATTCGATAAAATTCCATTGAGCCAGCGCCAGATCGTAGTAACGCTGTTCGCCGTATCGGAGATAGAGACGGAGCAGGGCGTTAAGTCCTTCGGCCTGAACCCACCAGAATTTGGTCGAATCGGCGGGATGCGCTCCGAAAGTGGCGCCGTCGTAGAAAAAGCCGCCGTTTTCTTTATCCCAGCCGAATTCAATGGAGTGATCGACGAGGCTTTTGCACACGGCCAGAGTTTTTTCGTCGTTCGGGCGTCCCAGAACTTCCAGAGCCTCTTCAAGCAGATAGGCGGTTTCCACGTCGTGTCCGAAAGAGACGTACGTGGCGGCCGGAGTCCAGTCGGCGCGGAAGAACTGACGCATGGCGCCCGGCCAGGTGGTAACTTTATCGCGCATAATGACGACCAGTTCTTCGAGGCGGTCGCGAAGGATTGGATCTTTCCAGACGCGGTAGAGTTCGATGAACGCTTCCATCAGATGAAGGTGGGAGTTCATGGATTTGCATCCGAGAAGTTCGCGCGTTTTTCCCTTGATAACGTCCGGCCGGTCTTTCGGCGGAGCGAGCATCGGGGAACCGTCGCGGTAGAACGCTTCGACATATCCGCCGTTTACCGGGTCGTGACCGTTTTTGTCAAGCCATTGGAATCCTTCGGCTGCGCGTTTCAGCAGGGACTCGTCGCCGGTCAGACGATAGGCGTTGGCCAGTCCGTAGATCGCGAAAGCAATGCCGTACGCGTGCTTCATTTCAGAGTTTTCGTCGGAGAGGGGCGTTCCGTCCGCCTTGACTTCCCAGTAGAAACCTCCGAATTGCTTGTCCCACATTTTTTCCGCGACAAATACGGCGCCCTGATGCGCGAACGGCTCGAGTTCTTTTCGCCATTCGGGACGCCGCATGGCGGTTTCCGCCGCGACCCAGGCCATTCGGGCCTGCTGAACGATTCCTTTGGTTTCATACGGCTGGAGTTTCCATTCGCGCGTAATGATCGAATGATAACCGCCGCGTTCCATATCGATGGAAAGGGGATACCAGAGTTTCAGGTCCCGGTCAAGCTCGGCGTCGACCCGGGCCTTGAATTCAGACGGCGCGTCCGCGTTGGAGGCAGAGTAAAACATTCCAGAACAGGCTCCAGCTAAAAGGAGAACGGAAAAAAACGATTTAAACATAAGTAAACCCATGAAATGTTGGATGCGTTTGAAATTTGGATTAAAAAATTCCCGGATGATCGCAATTTGCGGAACAGAAACCGCAGATTGATCCGGGAATGATTTCATGCGCGGAGGTCAGTCGATTTTGGGAAGTTCGAAACCGGCGCGTTGTTTACGGGAGAAGAAGGACGCGGCCTGCTCGTCGCCAATGATTTTTTCATTAATTGGATCCCACTGGACGGGACGGTTCAGACGGCATGCGATATTGGCCAGATGGCAGACGTGCATTGAGAGGATATTGACTCGAGCGTCTGCGATAGGCCGTCCGCCTTCCCGAATGCAGCGGAAGAAGTTCTGTTTGTGCCATTCGACCGGTTTGCCGTTCCAGAGTTCTCGGAAATCTTCATCCGTAAATTCTTTCCACTTGCCTTCGTCGTAAGTTTTTCCGGCGATTCTGGCGCGGTTAACGTGAATTTTTCCTTTCGTGCCCTCGATCAGGATACCGTTTCCGTCTTTCGCGTGCGAAGTAACGATAAATTCCGAGCCGTCTTCAAATTTGGAGTCGATACGGAACGTAATCGGGGTGTTGAAAACGTTTTGCTTAACGGGATAGCCGTCTTTATAGTCCGTCTGGAAAGAGAGATTCGACGGCGTATAGAGGGCTGGAAGCTGTTCGGGGGTTTGGCGTCCGAGAATCCAGAGGGCGGAGTCAATGTGATGAGCGCCCCAGTCGGTGATTTTTCCGCCGGAATACTGGAACCACCATCTGAAAGTAATGTGGCAGTTGCTCCAATGCGGAATGGGTCTGTCGGTCCAGGGGCTTTGCCGGTCCGGCGAGGCGAGATAATCGGTCATTGGAGCCTGTCCGAGCCACATGTTCCAGTCAAGGGATTCGGGAAGAACCGCTTTGGAAAGTTCCGGCGACTCGCGTCCGCCGTCCGTAATGCACGTGGTGCGCACGACGTCGCCGAGCAGTCCTTTGCGAACCATCAGGGCCGCCGTTGCGAACTGGTTTTTCATGGAACGCTGCTGGGTGCCGACCTGGAAAATTTTTCCGTATTTATTGACCGCGTTGCGGATGAGAATATTTTCTTCGAGTGTGAGGGTGAGCGGTTTCTGGCAGAAAACGTGTTTGCCGGACTGCATGGCTTCAACGGAGATTTTGGTATGCCAATGGTCGGGAGTACTGATTCCGACGACGTCGATATCGCTGCGTTCCAGAACCTTGCGGTAGTCCGCGTAGGCGTCGGGCTGTTGCCAGACTCCGTCGATTTTTCGACCGAGTTTGGCGTTGATTCCCGAGGCGAGACCGTATTTGGAGTCGACGTCGCAGATCGCTACGATATCGGAAAGAGCGTCAAATTCGCGGGCGTCGCCCATCCCCATGGGGCCGAGCCCGATATAGGCGCTTCGCAGACGTTCCGAGACGGATTGGCCAAACGCCGGGCGCGCGATATACTGCGGGATAAACGTCGCGACAGAAAGGGCGGAGGCGACATTCAGAAACCTGCGGCGGGTAACTTGCATGATTTTCTCCTTTGAATCAGTGGATTTGAGTTTGTGAATTTAAGTTTACTGACGGCGCTCATCCGCGTATTTTCGAAAAAACTGCCGTTCGAGTAAATTTCAAATTTAATAAAGCAAAGACTCGTCTATTTTAACATAAGATTGAAGTTTGCGCAAGGCGCTTTGTTTCTGAATTTTAAAAAATATTAAATTTTTTAATTTTGCTTTTCCCCCGGCTGGAAATTGGTTAAAAATATGCTATAATGAGAAAATAGTTTTAGATTGTCACCCTATACGTAATTCAGTCCAAGGAGAATATCAATGGAAAATACTCCGGCCAAGTCCAAAATGAACATAGAGAA
>CAZWOV010000237.1:0-2398 GCA_964635645.1 uncultured Planctomycetaceae bacterium
AATGGAACCGCCCATAAAAGCGACGCGGCCTTTGCCGACGCTCTCAAAAACATACTGCGAATTGGCGTACGAACCGCGAAGAATCGCATTTTCAGCAACCTGCGCCTCCGCAATCGCCAGATTCAGAAATGCGGAAAACAACAAAAAAAGTGAGGTAATGGAAATCCGTTTCATTTTTTTCTCCTGACAGTAAATAATTTAAGCAACACTTCAAATATCATACTCCGGAAATCAGTTAAAGTCAACGCAAAGACCTTCGCGGATGCGAAGAAAAACAAAAAATTCCGAAATTTCTCTTTTTCTCAGCGCCGGTCCTTCCATTTCAATGAAAATTCCATATAATTAATGGAAAAAATAAATTCATTCGCAGTACGGAGGAGAAAAAATCATGGAGATCGTCAAGAAAATCGGTTTCATCGGCGCGGGACAAATGGCGACGGCGCTGGCAAAAGGATTCGTCGCAAAAGCCGGCGTAAAACCGGAAAATATCCTGGCGGCAGACGCTTTTGAAGCAAGCCGCGAAAAGTTTCACGACGCGACGGGGATCGACGTCACCGACGATAATATCGAAGTCATGGAAGAATGCGACGTAATCGTCCTGGCCGTGAAACCGCAGGTTCTTCCCGACGTCATTGAAGAAATCGCGGACCACGTCTCGCAGAATCATCTGATCATTTCCATCTGCGCCGGAATCACGCTCGCCAGACTTCAGGAAGGTTTGGGTGAAGATATGCGCCTGGTGCGCGTAATGCCGAATACGCCGTGTCTGGTGGGACAGGGCGCAATCGCATTCTGCCAGTCGGAAACCGTCTCCCAGGAAGACTTTGAAATTACCTGCGCTCTATTAAAAAGCGTCGGACGATGTTTTCACGTCGGCGAACACGTTATGGACGCCGTCACGGGGCTTTCTGGTTCCGGACCCGCCTACGTCTACCTCGTCATCGAAGCTCTTTCTGACGCCGGAGTGATGATGGGACTCCCGCGCAATGTCGCCACGACTCTTGCCGCGCAAACGGTACGGGGAGCCGCGGACATGGTTCTCGAAACGGGAGAGCACCCCGGTTTGCTCAAGGACCGCGTCACATCTCCGGCCGGAACGACTATCGCCGGAATGAGGGAACTTGAAAAACACGGCGTTCGCGCCGCAATGTACGAAGCCGTCATCGCCGCTTCAAACCGTTCCCGCGAACTCGGAAGAAAAACCGAATCGGAAAACTGATTCAGCGTCGATTTTCAAAATTCCGGACAGTTCGGGTTGCCGGAACATCCTTTGAGGCAAAATTTAATGAATGCGGAAGCTGAAAAAAAAACGCCGGTCTCCGGATGGCGCGAGCGCCACGCGCATCTGTTTCTAAGCGGTTCACGAAAACGGATGAAGGAACTTTTTCAAACAGATTTTCCTGATTTCCAACACTGGCGGCCCTCGGAGGAAAAATCCGCGTTCCAACTCGGGAAGCGCTCGGAGGAAAAATCGGCGGCTTCCGCGACTGGAATTGACCGGCTGAATTTATGGATCAGGGAATGTTTTCTTCCCGCAACGAAACGTTCGGATTGGCGAAAGCTTGCCGTTCAAGCGGCATTGGAACAGGCCCAATCCAACGGCGTCGCGCGCCTGGAGGCGAGTTTAAACGTCGATTTTTGCCGATTCGGAGCCGAAAGGTTGCTTTGGGAAATTGCCGAGGTCCACGCCCAAACGGTTCCGGAAATGGAGTTAAAACTGGATCTTGGTTTCGTACGTTCGGCGTCGGCAGAATTTCAAACGGAATGTTTTCTGACATTTCTGAAAACCGCCGACAAAAATCCGCGATTGACTGAACTTTTAGGCGGAATCGACCTCTACGACGTGGAATTCGCCGCGCCTCCGGAAAACTTCCGCAACGTTTTCCAGACGGCACGTCGGGCGGGTCTGACGCTCAAAGCGCACGTTGGCGAATCTGGAAATGCCGAAAGCGTCCGCCGCACGGTGGAAATTCTGGATCTGGATGAAGTCCAGCATGGAATTCGCGCGGGAGAGTCCCGGGACGTTCTTGCCTTTCTCGCCGAACGGGGAACGATCCTGAATCTTTCTCCCGCCTCCAACGTAATTCTGCGTATGCTTGACCGGAATCAGGTCCTGGAACGAATCCGCGCGATTTTCGACGCGGGCGTCGCGTTTACGATTTCAACGGACGATTACCTCCTGTTCAACTCGTCAATTTCCAGTCAGATTCAGGCGATTTCCCCGTGTTTCTCCCCGGAAGAACTGGCGCTGATCCAGAAAAACTGCCGCGCCGTTTGATTCAAAGTTTTTTTAGAGAAATAAAGAGAAACGAAAAGAAACCAGAAGAACAATCGCGCCGTCAAACGGCTTTTTTTCTGAAAAAATGAGAAAAAAGTCAAAATATTCCGATTGGGGCCT
>CAZWOV010000237.1:2408-4957 GCA_964635645.1 uncultured Planctomycetaceae bacterium
GATTAAGTGTATGCTTGAATAAAGTAATGGGTATGCCGTGCATTTCCCACCAGTTTTAAGTGGTTTTGTCCCGAAGATCGTCATGCATCCCGCCTGAAAGATCTCAAGGTTCATTCCTACCTTTGATCCTGTTTAAAATTTAAACCAAGGAGCTCAAGTAATGTTAAAGACGAATCGTCGTAATTTCCTTCGCGCCACCGCTGTAGTCGGCGCTTCCACTCTGGTTTTAAGCGACCTGATGGCCAACGAATCCCCGAACGAAAAAGTAACGTTCGGCTGCGTCGGTATCGGCGGTAAAGGTTCCAGCGACTCGAACGACGCCAACCGCTTCGGTCAAGTCGTCGCGTTCTGCGACACCAACCGCAATCAGCTCAAAGGCGGCAAACGATTCAAAGACGCCGTCGGTTTTGAAGACTATCGCGAAATGTTCGATAAAATGGGCGATAAAATCGACGCGATTACCGTCAGCACGACCGACCACATGCACGCCGTCATTGCCGCTACCGGTATGAAACTCGGCAAGCACTGCTTCACCCAGAAACCCTTGACCCGCACGATCTACGAAGCCCGCCGCCTCGGCGAAATCGCTAAAGAAAAAGGTCTCGTGACTCAGATGGGCAACCAGGGTTCCGCCGGCGACGGTCTGCGCGAAAGCTCCCGCATGATCCGCAACGGTCTTCTGGGCAACGTGAAAGAAGTCGTCGTCTGGTCCAACCGTCCCGTTTGGCCGCAGGGCGGCGAACGCGGTCAGGAAGCTCCGGTTCCGGATTATCTCAACTGGGAAAAATGGATCGGTACCGCTCCGATGCGTCCCTTCGTTCAGGGCGCCTATGATCCGTTCGCGTGGCGCGGTTGGTGGGATTTCGGTTCCGGCGCTCTCGGCGACATGGCATGCCATACGGTGAACGTCGCTTTCGCCGCTCTCGACATTAAAGATCCGACTTGGGTTCAGGCTATCACCTCCGGCCACAATTACGATTCTCTGCCGAAATGGTCCAAAATCACCTTTGAATTCCCGGCCAACGATTGGCGTCCCGGATTCAAATTCACCTGGATGGACGGCGGCCAGCGTCCCGATCCGTCTATTCTGGAAGGCAAACAGCCGTCCGGTTCCGGTCTGCTCCTGATCGGTGAAAAAGGCAAATTCTTCTCTATGAACGACTATGGTCAGGACCGCGATCTTCTCGGCACCATTTCCAAGGAAGAAGAAGCCAAATATCTCGAAGAAGCCAAAGCGCAGCTCAAAGCCGAAGACAAATACGCCGGTCCGTACGGCGGTCACTTCGGTGAATTTGTCAGCGCGATTAAAGACGGCAAACCGGAACGTTGCTGGTCCAACTTCCCGAACTATGCCGGTCCGCTCACTGAAACCATTCTTCTCGGCAACCTGGCGGTCTGGGGCGCTTCCAAACCGGAAGTCATGGGTCCGAAAGTGGAATGGGACGCCAAGAACATGAAAATCACCAACAATCCGGAAGACAAAGCTCGTCTGGAATCTCTCGTCAAACCGACCTACCAGAACGGTTACGAAATTATCTGAGATCTGTTTGAGCTGAAATCGCTTTAAGATTTCCGTCGTCTGCAATTAGCAGGCGGCGGTTTTGTTTTATTAAAAAAGAAATTAAAAAAAATCAGAATCCGAAATCAGAATCCGTAAGCAGAATCCGAACAAAGAGATTCAATCTGGAATCCGCGCCGTGTCAATCCGATCATTTACTGATAAATTCAATCCCAATTCCCTTGTGTTCAATAAAACACGTTTTCATCCAGGGACGCGGATTACTGACGGGAACAATAATTTTGAAACGTTTCACGACTTCGTCAAAATTAGCGATTTTAAACGCGACATGCGGACGTTTGCAGATACATTCCGGAAACGGCGCTCCCTCTTCAAATTTCATCCATTCGATACCAAAAGGATCGTTTTCGTACTCCATAATGTGAACTTTGATCGCTTCGAGATACGTATCCCATTCAAGATCCTGATCCGTTGGAATCCCAACGTGATTGAATTCCATCCGACATTCTTCGATAAGCCACTTTTTCAATTCCGGATCCTGGCCGGAAAGCGCGTCGGCGGCCTTTGAGACGTCCGACAAAACCATGCCTGCGCCGAACGCCGCGGACGCGGCAATCATTTCCCGTCGATTCATCGTTAACTCCTTTTTAAAAAATGTTTTTTCCCAACGACTGAAAAGAACCAATTTCTCTTCATATTTTACCTCAAACTCCGCGTCGGCACAATGCTTTCGGATCGCAAAAGAGAAAAATTTCCATAAAAAAACAGGAAAAAGAGAGGGAAGGCCTTTACTTAACGGCGTTTTTTTCGTAAAATAGATTTGTTTATTAAAATCGCGCGTCGAACAATCAGACAATCAGTCAGATTCACAAATCCGTTTCGACCGATTTTCAGGTATCGTTTTTCGTCCTGTCTCATGGAGAAATCATGGCCCCGCAAAAGCCCTCCCCGGTAAAAAAAATAATAAAAAAAAGTCTTTCCTTTCTTCAGTACCTTTTGGCTTTCGCTATTCTCTATCTGATTTGGGGTA